>JAMFRU010000055.1 GCA_026224875.1 Acidocella sp. | reverse complement strand
GTCCGCACGACCAGACATCTCTGTCAGACGTAAACGAAAGCGCGCAGGCTCGTCAGACGAATTCGCACGCTCGGTCCTCGGTCAAATGCGATAGCCGTGCGGGTCCAGGGCAGAGCCCTGGCCTTTTTACCTACCCAGACACCAGCCGAATCCCCACCTGCCGGGCTGCGATGCGGGCGCGGATGGCCTCCAGTTGGGGGCCGGCGTAGCAGAGGGGGGCGCAGGCTTCGGTGTCGCGGCGGTGTTGGCGGGCGGGTTGGAGCTGGATGAGGGGGGAATCGTCGTTGTCGAAGGCGCCGCGGCCGCCGGTGTCTAGGTAGGATTCGGTGGGGGTGGATTCGGCGAAGATGATGGCGTGTTGGGGCAGTTCCAGGTGGTAGTAGGTGATGTTGTTGGCGCGGTGATCCTGGTGGATGGAGTTCCAGTTGACCAGTTCTTTGGCGGGAACGAGCACGCCATCGAGATAGATTGCGTGGTCGGGTGAGAGGGCGAGGTTGCGGGCGGGCATGTTATCGCCCAGGGCGCCGGCCTCGATGATGATTGGCCGTACGGCCTCCGGCCGGCGATAGGCCTTTATGTTCTCCACGCGGCGGACGCCGATCCAGATGATGGGCTGCTCCTCGCCGTCTGGGGTGATGAGCAGGTCGCCTAGAACAAGGTCCTCGACCGGGACTTCGCCGCGTGTGGTGAGTATGCGCGTGCCGGCGGCGAAGCAGGGGTTGGGGTTGGTCTCGCCGCCGCTCCCACTGGTGCCCGGGTTAACCGGCGTGAAGGTGGTGAACACGCCATCGATGAACGGGTGGGGGTCGTTGGCGTTGGGGTTGACGCGCAAATCGAAGGCGAGGTCGAGAGTCGCGGTATTGGCACCGGTGCCGAACAGGCCGACGGCGATATCGTCGATGATCTGGGCTTCATTAGGGGTGAGGGTGAAGGGCGTATTGGCCGTCCATTGCGCGGTGCCGTTGACGATGATGATCTGGTTGCCGGTTTGGGCGGCGAAGGTTTCATGGCCTTCGAAATCGGCATTGTCGCTGGTGGCGGTATCGGCAACATCCATGGCGGTGAAAAGGGACTCGAAGACCTGGATGGTGGCCTGGTCGCCGATGAGGCCGGGATAGTTGGAGGACTGGGGCAGGAAATTCGTGATAGATCCGCCGAAATAGGCGCTGCTGGTGTAACTGCCGGGGCTGCCGGTGATGCTCGTGCCGATGGCGCCGCGGGTGAAAATCACCACGCCGCTGGTGCCTGCATCGTTCAGGAACTCGATATTGGTACCGACATCCAACACCTGGGAAATGGTAAGAGTACCGTAGGAGGAGATGCTATAAGTCGTCATAAATAATCCCGGAGCCTGTCGTCGAATCTATCGCGAAATTTGTCGCAGAGTTTATCGCGGGGTCTATGCGGCATCGCACAACCTTGCGCAACGCTGGCATTGCACGACGATACTCTAGATTGCACTCGAAAGGGTTAATGAATCAACAAAAGTGATTCAGATTATAAACCCACCACCGAGGATGCGGGTACCGTCATAGAACACGGCGGCCTGGCCGGGGGCGGCCAGAGCGGGGTCGTCGAGGGTGAGGACTGCGCTGTTGCCCTCGGGGAGAATGCCGGCGGGGTGCAGCGTGTCGCGGGCGCGCAGTTTGACCTCGGCGCGCAGTTCGCGGGGCTCGACCAGCCAGTTTACGTCCCGCAGCCGTACAGTTTTGCTCTGCGTACCGCGCGGGCCGACAACAATGCGGCGCGTGCCTGGCTCTATTTTCTTCACGACCATATGCGCGGCGGCATCCGGCAGGCGCTTGGCCTGGCCGATGGTGTAGCGGGCGATGCCCTGGTGGCTGCCGAGCAGGCGGCCGTCCTCGGCCACGACCTCGCCGGACTCCAGCGCATCGGGGCGGAATTTCTCCACGATGCCGGCGTAGGAGCCGTTGGGGACGAAGCAGATGTCCTGGCTATCGGCTTTTTCGGCCACCGCGAGCCCCATTTCCGCCGCCACGGCGCGGACTTCGGCTTTCGAGGCGTAACCACCCAAAGGAAAGCGGCAAAAATCGAGCTGTGCGCGGGTTGTGGCAAAGAGGAACCAGCTCTGGTCGCGGTTCTGGTCCACGGCCTGGTGCATTTCTGCCCCATCCGGCCCGTCCAGCCGCCGCACATAATGGCCGGTCGCCATGGCCTCGGCACCGAAATCGCGGGCCATCTCCAGCAGATCGCCGAATTTGAGATGCTGGTTGCAGGCTATGCACGGCACGGGGGTTTCGCCAGCGGCGTAGGAATCGGCAAAGGCCGACATTACGCTTTTTTTGAAGCGGGCCTCGGCATCCACCACGTAATGGGCGATGCCGAGCCGGTCCGCGACGCGCTTGGCGTCATAAATATCCTGCCCAGCACAGCAGGCACCTTTGCGCGAGGTCGCCGCACCCTGGTCGTAAAGCTGCAACGTGATGCCGATCACCTCATGGCCCGCGCGGGCCATCAGCCCGGCCACAACCGAGCTGTCGACGCCGCCGGACATAGCAACCGCCACCTTCATACTATTATCCCGCCTTCTTGCTGGGCGGCAGGTTCACCACCAGCCCGTCCAACGCCTCGGTCATCACAATCTGGCAGCCCAGGCGCGAGGTCTTCTGCAGGCCGAAGGCGACATCGAGCATGTCCTCTTCCTCTTCCGCGGCGGGTTTGAGCTTGCCGTACCACTCGGCCGCCACGATGACATGGCAGGTGGAGCAGGCGAGTGAGCCCTCGCACGCGCCTTCGATATCGACGCCATGCTTATGCGCCACCTCCAGCACGGAGAGGCCCAAGGGGGCCTCGACCTCGCGGGGCTGGCCATTGCGTTCGACAAAGATCATTTTCGGCATAGTGACAAAAATCCTGCAGCGTATGCGGGCTCGTTAAGCCGAATGTTCTGCTCTCCGCAAGGCGCGTTTTACCATGGCTGCATAGGCCATGGTGAATTTCTCCACTGATTCAGCCTGCATATTCCACGGGAGAGAGACGCGGATGGCCTGGCCCGCGAGATCGCCATAGCCCATGGCGGTGAGCACATGGCTGGCCGCCAGTTTGCCGGAGGAACAGGCCGAGCCGGCCGAGACGGCGAATCCCGCCATGTCTAGGGCGATAAGCTGGGTTTCGGCACGTACGCCAGGCAAGGCCAGGTTAGTGGTATTGGGCAGGCGCGGTGCCGTGCCGCCGGGTGCGATGGCGCCGAGATTTATACAAAATTCTTCTATTTCATCGCGGTAGGAGGCGATTTTGTCAGCCTCGTAAACCTCGCCCAAGGCCGCGGCCAAACCGGCTATGGCGGGCAGCGGCGGTGTGCCGCCCCGCCTGCCCTGCTCCTGCCCGCCACCTTTGGTAAGAGCTGTGACTTCAATGCCTTGCCGGACAATCAAGGCACCGGCACCCATCGGTCCGCCGAATTTATGGCCTGACAGGGAGAGGCTGCTTGCCCCCATGCCGAGCCAGTCGCGATTGCAGCGGCCGATCACCTGCACCGCATCGACATGCAGCAGCGCACCATGGGTGGCACAGGATTTTGCCGCAAATTCAATGTCATGCAGAACACCGGTCTCATTGTTGGCCGCCATCAGGCAGAGCAGCGCGCCGGGATTTTGCGCCAGCGCTTCATCCAACGTTTCAGGCGCGATCGTGCCGTCGGAGCGCACGGGCAGGATAATGGCATCCGGTGCGGTTGCACGGATGGAATCATGCTCGGTGGCACCCACCAGAATCGGGCGGTCACGGCCAAGCGCGTAAATGGCCAGCACATTGCCCTCCGTGGCGCCAGAGGTGAAAATCACATCCGCCGGGCGCGCGAAACAGTGACGTGCCACGGTTTCACGGGCAGATTCCATAATATTACGGGCGTTGCGGCCAATTGCGTGGATGGAAGATGGGTTGCCATCCGCCTCCATCGTCACCAGCGCTGCCGTCCGCGCCGCCGGGCGCAAGGGCTCGCTGGCGTTGGCATCAAGGTAAAGCACTAGATCTCAAAATCCTGCAGCTCGCGGGACACACGGGCCTCCAGCGCGGTTAGAGCGGCACGCAAAACTTCCAAATCATGCAACAACGGGTCGAGATCCGGGTCGCACGGTGTACCGTACGGATCAAAGCGCGGCTGCTGCCCGGTACGCGCCACGGCGCGGGCGGGAATGCCCACCACGGTTGTATCCGCCGGCACGGAAGCCACCACCACCGCATTGGCGCCGATGCGGGCGTTCTCACCAATTTCGATAGCGCCCAGCAGTTTGGCTCCGGCGCCAATAATGACGTTATTGCCAATGGTAGGGTGGCGCTTGCCGTGCTCGGTGCTCGTGCCGCCAAGGGTAACCTGATGATAGATATAGACATCGTCGCCAATCTCAGCGGTCTCGCCGATTACCACCCCCATGCCGTGGTCGATGATGAAGCGCCGGCCCAGCTTCGCGCCAGGGTGGATTTCAACGCCGGTGAGAAACCGCCCGATATGCGAGACGAAACGCCCAGAAGTGGTGAATCCGTGCCGCCAGAGGAAGTTCGAAAGACGATGGATACTAACCGCATGCAACCCTGGATAGCACAAAAGCACTTCAAGCCCCGACCGGGCTGCCGGGTCGCGTTGCCGGTAGGCCTGGATCGTCTCACGTAAAAACATAAGGGCCATGCGAATTTCCGTGGATAAACAGGCCGAAAGCGCGCTATATTAGCGGACCCGAGGGGAAACCCTGTGTTAAATTATCCGTAATGTGGGGCAATGATTGAGACGAGGATTTGAGTAGACCTTAGTTATCCGGACCGCGCCGGTCAACTTTCGGATGAGCAGGACCGGCAATCGCCTGGGCTCTGGACGGAGGAAGCCGGCGCAAAATTTGTAAAGATTCCAAAAGATTCGTGTGGAAAAATCCCTACTTACGCTGAAAACGCGTACGCTATGAAAGACGAGTAAACAGAATGCCTGAAGTGATGTTCGCCGGCCCGGAGGGCCGTCTAGAGGGACGCTACCACCATGCCAAGGAACGCGGTGCACCACTCGCCCTCGTTCTGCATCCTCACCCGATGCACGGCGGGACCATGAATAACCGCATCACCTATTCCATGTACCAGGTCTATCAACGCCTGGGCTTCTCCGTCATGCGCTTCAATTTCCGCGGCGTGGGACGCAGCCAGAGCAAGTTCGATGGCGGCATGGGCGAGATTAACGATGCCGCGGCGGCACTTGACTGGATGCAGGCGCTCAACCCCGGCCACGGCGGGTTGTGGATCGCCGGCTACTCCTTCGGCGCCTTCGTGGGCATGCAGCTGCTGATGCGCCGCCCGGAAGTGTCCGGCTGGGTCTCGGTCGCCCCGCCCGCCGCACATTACGACTTTGGCTTCCTCGCCCCCTGCCCTTGCGGCGGGCTGATGATCCACGGCGATTCCGACGAGATGGTGCCTGAGAATTCCGTACGCAAACTTGTCGATAAGCTGAACCTGCAAAAAGGTGTGGCCATCGACTACCGCGTATTCGAAGGCGCCGACCACGTATTCGCCAACCATGCCGACCGCGTGGCCGAAGCCGTGGAAGGCTACGTAACCCAGCAGTTGGCCCGCAAGCAGATGGCACTCGCTGCTGATTAAAGCGGCCGCTTAAAATTTACGCTCCCACGACCACTCAAACGGCGCCCCAGTGGCGCCGTTTTTTTGGACCGGTTTTTAGGGCTGGGCGTTCCACGGAAAAGGCTGGGGCTCTGCCCCTGACCCCGCTGGGGCCTGAGGCCCCAGCCCCCCAACAATTCGGGTCTAAAAGAAAGAGGCCATCCCAGCACGTGTGTTCCACGAGCACGGGATGGCCTCTCTCTTTTAGACCCGGGTGGGATCCAAGGGCCCTTCGGCCCTTGGCGGGTCCAGGGCAGAGCCCTGGCCTGTTCCGTGGAACGCCCAGCCCTCAGAACCGGCCCAATTAAACGGTCTCTGGGGCTTTGGCCATGGTGTGGCGTTTGCGTTCGCCGCCTTCGTCTAGCGTGCCGAACATCCAGTCGTAGAGGAGGGAGATGGTGGCGAAATTGCCGCCTGTGAAGGTGGCGTGGTGGTTATGGTGCATGCGCGACATGGTGTTGAGGTATTTGAACGGGAAACGGTCCACATTCCATAGGTCGTGGTTGTGCAGGTTGATCTCAGTGAAGGCGCACCAGGTGATGACGATAGTGAGCACGTTGAAACTGCCCATGAAGCGCGAGAGCAAGAAAATGGTCGCGATATAGAGGCCGAGCCCGATGGCGATTTCCAGCGGGTGGATGTAGCTCGAGTCCCAGCGGCAGGGGTTGTGCTGGCGGTGGTGTACGGCGTGCATGGCGAGCAGCGGGCCGCCGAGAAAGCCGTTGTCGTGAAACAGGAAGCGGTGCGTGAAATAATAGAAGAAATCATAGACCATCAGGATGACCACAACATCGAGCGCCATTTTCCACCAGGGCGGCATTACCCGTGTTAGGCAGAAGGGCAGGATGAGGCCGAAGATGACCGCCAGATAGAGCACGCTCCATTTGCGGTTCCACATCTGGTTGGCCTTATAGGCGGGCCGTTCCATCTTCTTCTGGAAGGTGGATTTGTTAAGTGTGCCTGCCTCCCGGAACACCGGTACCAGCCGGGCCAACTGGCCGCCCAGAACTGTCACCAGTACGATCCCAGCGCCGGCGTAAATCGACAGCAGCCAATGGTACTGCCCTAAAAATGGAATATGCATGGTGGGCCCTGATCCTTCATTCGCCGGCCGGCCATAACAGCCAGCCGCCGCCCCCTGCATACCGCAATGATACAGGATAGATCAAATCAATTATGGCACGGCCCCTGTCCGCTGCAGCACCGGCAGCCTGGTTGCGGCAAAATGGGCGGCGACGCGGCGCCAGCCGGCCAGGCGGGCTTCGGGCTCCAGCACCGGCTGGCCGGATTGCAGCAGCTCGCGCCCGGTGGCGGCCAGGCGGGATGCCGCGTCCTCCAGCAGGTTTTTGGGGTCCGCCCCGGCGAAGGCGGCGGCCAGAGCCTGCTCGGCTTCCTCCACGGCCAAGGCGGTGCCGAGCCGTGGGGCGGCCAGTACATGGGCCTTGCCGCCGGCCGCATTATGCCGCGCCACCGTCTGGTTGAACGCATTGGCGCGGGTAAACTGGAGCCCGCTTGGCACGGGGAAAGGTGTGGGATGGGCAACGCCGGTGGCGCAAAGCACGGCGGTGATTTCCTTCAGCATCCCGACATCGGGGAAAACCTCGCGCAGGTCGCCCAGCCGCAGCGGCCCGGCGCGCAACCCCTGGCGGATGGGGTTATAGATATCCGGGCGCAAAGCGAGGCCTTCATCTCCCCAGGTTTTGATTTTCATCGTGCCGTCATCGGGCACGCCGAGATCGGTGAGGGTGATGTCGTCGAAAACGGCCATGAATTCGCCGGGCAAAGGTTTTTCGGTGCCGCGGCGGAAAATATCGCGGCGGAACATACGGGAGCCGCCGAAATCGCGCAGTATTTCCTTACGCACGGGGTCTTGAGTTGCACTTAGCATCGGCACCAGTGCCTGCGGCACGGAAAAAACATCGAAATTTTCAAGCAAAGTGGCGCTGCCGATAAAACCACATTGCACCGAGGCAAAATCCGCCATCACCTCATCCGGACTGAAGGGTGTCCAATGCTCGTGCAGCAATTCGTGCGCGAAGTAATTTTGATCCTGCTCACCCAGAAAACTGAGGCGGCGGGCGACGACCGGATTGTCGGTAAAAAACGCAGCGTTGTGCTGCATTAAATTGCGCAGCAGCTCGTTGCCGGCATCGATGATTTGCCCGGTATTGCCGGGCTGGGTAGCGCGGACATGGCGCAATAGTTTTTGCACCGGCAGCATGGCGGCCCAGCCGGCCAGCGCGTTATAGCCGTTATACACAATGCCGCCGGGGGCGAGATGGCGCACGATGAAACGCAGAATATGCGCACGCTGCACGGCGGAAACCCAGCTCCACACGCCATGCAGAACGATGAAATCCATTTTTGGCCAGGTATTTTCGGGCGTGTTGGCCAGCTGCTCAAAACTGGCGTCTGAAAACATTACGTTGCTAAGCCCGGCGTCGGCGGCGAGCCGCGTGGCATTTTCAATATGCGAGGGGTTATAATCGATGCCGAAGATCTCGGCCTGGGGGTAAAGTGCCGCCACCCCGAGTGCGGTAAATCCCTGGCCGCAGCCGATGTCGCACCACCGGAATGGTCTGTCCAGCGGGTGCGGACGGTGGCCCGCCAGCAGGGTGGCAAGATTGAGCCAGACCGGCGTGTATTGCCTGTGAAACTCCACCGGATAAGTGACGCCCGAATAGTACCCGTCGTCCATAAATCCCCCGAGATTGTTCCACAAGCCACTCTGAAACAATCTCTAACCCGGCGGAATTTCGAAACTCTTAAGAAATGGCAAGGGAGTTACGGAAACTCACGCAGCCTCAAGCAGCTCCTGCACGGCGGCATCTGGCATCAAGGCGGAGATGGCGACAATGCTGACGATGCGGTTTTCCATCATGATCAACCCTTCGACATATTCGCGCGGGGTGCTGATACCGGTTTCCGGAATCGGCTGGCGCATATCATCCGTTACGGTAATGATATCGCACACGGCGTCGACCAGCAGCCCTGCGATTCTGTCGCCATGCTCGACCACCACCACCACGGAAGCCGGGCTTGGCTCCTGGCTGGGCAGGCCGAGGCGCTCGGCGAGGTCGATGACGACCAGCACGGTGCCGCGCAGGTTGATCATGCCTTTGATGAAGGAGGGGGCGTGCGGCAGATGGGTGGAGGCGATCCAGCCGCGGATTTCACGGATGGAACGTATATCCATGGCGAATTCCTGCGCGCCAATGCGCACCGAGAGCAGCTCCGTGCGGCGCTCACCCTGCGAGGCACTGCGAAGACCGTTAAGATTCATGCTCGAACTCATGCGCAAACTCCTTATACCCGGCGCCGTCTCGTAACTTAGCTGGCAAACTAGAGCGAACTCGTTAATGATGTATAATAAACCGCTTTAAAACAGCTCCAGCTCGCCAGATTCATGCTCCATATTTTCCGGCAATGGCGCGCCTTTGAGCCGGCATTGTAAATCCGATAACGTAATGTTACTGAGCGCATGATGGGAATTGACCTCCCAGTCGGCGGGCAGCAATTTGCCGATGGTGAGAACGTATTTCGACAGCGCCGTGAGACGTTGTGAAAGCAGGTCGAGCGATTGCACATCGCGATGGCATTGCGCATTGCCCGCCACCTGCAGCAGCGCCGGACTCAAGGTTGATTGGAACTCCTCGGTGAACCGGCCCAGCTCAAAAAACTCTTCGCCCAATGCTTCCAGAATGGAATTTAACGGGGCGGGCCGGAAGTCATCCTTGCAAGAGCGGCGCTCGCTCATCCTGTCTCTCCTGTATCTAGCTGGCCTGTATCTAGCTGGCCTGTATCTAGCTGGTGATGGTTGAGATTTTGCCATCGCGCTGCCCGATTCTGTGAGCAGTTATGTGGGGGGATGGTTAACGGCGAACGAATAATTCAGAACAATTCGAGCGCGCCGGTTTCCAGCGCCGGTCTCGGCACCGGCCTGGTGCGCTCGAGGTTGAGGATGGATTCCGTCTCATTGGAGAGCAGCACCTGGCGTGCGCGGCCCGAGACAGGCCAGAACTGGATGCGCCTGCCCTGCTCGCCGCGCAAACTCCCGCCGACCAAGGTGATACCTTCCTCGCGCAAAAACTTTTCTGCGAAAGTGGCGTTCAACTCACCGATATCGGTGAGGCCCTTGATCATCCGCGCGCCGCCGAACAGCTTGGCCCGCATACGGTTTTTGATTGCGCCACGCTGCAACAGACCGTTCACCAGCAATTCCATCGCATGCACGCCGAAGCGCATCGCATCGCCGCCGAGCTGGCGGTGTTTGCCCTCGCCGGGCAGAAGAAAATGGTTCATGCCGCCAATGCCGGCGACACCATCCCAGATGCAGGCGGCGATGCAGGAGCCCAGGATCGTGGTGACCATGGTCGCCGGATCGTCATCAACGCAGTGCTCACCTTGCACGATGTTGATGCACCGGTCCGCGACAGGCCTGGTGGTTGTATATGTGCCGAGCTGTGTTGTCATACTGCATGTTCCCGGCGAAGCGCGTTCGAGCTGCTGATGATGCGTTCGGCAATGCGTTCCAGTGGCAGCTGGCGGGTCACCGCACCAATCTCGAAAGCGGCGCGCGGCATGCCGTAGACAACGCAGCTGGCTTCGTCCTGGCCAATGGTTTCGGCACCTGCCTGGTGCATGGCCAGCAACCCCTCCGCACCATCGCGCCCGAGCCCGGTGAGGATCAGCCCCATCGAATTTTTTCCAAAGGCACGCAGCAAGGAATAGAACATCACATCCACCGAGGGACGATGCCCGTTAACGCGCTCGGCATTACTGAGATGGATGGCCGGGTTATGCGCGCCGCTGATTTCAAGATGCATTTCGCCGGGGCAGAGAAATATCTGGCCGGGGCGCAGACGGTCGCCCTCCTGCGCTTCGCTCACTTCGGGCTGGCATAATTTATTCAACCGTGCCGCAAAGCTTTTGGTGAAAGTGGGAGGCATATGCTGGCTGATAATAGTGGGCGGGCAATTGGCGGGAAATTTCGAGAGGATGGTGATGAGCGCCTCCACCCCGCCGGTGGAAGAGCCGATGCCCAAGATGCGGCCATCGGGCGTGTAACCACCGGCCATTTGCACAGGCCGGCTGGTGGCCAAACGCGGCTGGCGGCGCGAGCGCGCGGCCGCTTTCACCTTCTCGGCCAAAGTGGTGAAACTATCCGGCGCGTAGGAGGAAGGTTTGGCGACGCAATCGAAGGCGCCGATTTCCAGTGCACGCAGATTAACTTCAGCCCCTGCCTGCGTCAAAGTCGAAATCATGATCACAGGTGTGGGCCGCAGCCGCATGATTTTGTCGAGGAACGCAAGCCCATCCATATTCGGCATTTCGATGTCGAGCGTAATCACATCGGGGGCGAGCTGCTTGATCAGCTGGCGTGCCTCATGCGGGTCCGCCGCCTGGCCGACCACCTCGATTTCGGGGTCGGCGCGCAATGTCGCACTGATCACGCTACGCATGGTGGCAGAATCGTCAACCACTATTACCCGCACACTCATGCTACCCCTCCGTTGCCCGTTTTGCGGTAGATGGTGATGCCGTCACTGCGTAGAATTTTCTCCGATGCCCCGGTGATCCGCTCGGAATGGCCGATGTAGAGTGCACCATTGTCTTCGAGCAGCGGCATCATATGCGACCAAATCTGCTCCTGCGTCGGCAGCTCGAAATAGATGACGACATTGCGGCAGAAGATTGCCTGGAATTTGCATTTCATCGGCCAGTTGCTGATGAGATTAAGCCTTTTGAAGGAGATCAGGGAACGCAGCGCATCATTCGCTTGCATCTGGCGATTGCCCACGGGCGTGAACCAGGCTTTGCGCAAAGCGGCAGGTACAGGTTCCAGCAATGATTCCTCATAAATGCCGGCGGCACCGGTGGCGATCACATTGGTGTCGATATCCGTTGCAAGAATGCGAATATCATGGCGTTGCGCATCAGGCATCGCGCCCAGCAAAGTGAGCGCCATGGAATAGGGCTCCTGCCCGGAGGAACAGGCCGAGGACCAGAGGCGGATGCGCTCGCCGGCCCTGGCACGTGCGATCAACCCCGGCAGCAACTGCTCGCGCAGATGGTCGAAATGATGCGGCTCGCGGAAGAATCTGGTGACATTCGTGGTCAGTGCCGTGATCATCTCATGACGCTCGTGCTGCCCTTCCGGGCTCTCCACCAGCCGGCAATACTGGTCGAAACTTCGAAGGCCTAACCTGCGTAAATGCTTGGCCAGGCGCGAATAGATGAGATTTCCCTTGGCACCGCTTAGGCTGATGCCGGTCTCCTGCATCATAATCCGCACGATCGCATCGAGATCCGTTGCGGTAAAGACGAACTCCGCATTCTCAACAATCTGTGCCTTGCCAAGTGTCGCGGTACTCATGCGGCTTCGAGCTCGCGCGGCAGTGCGTTATCGAGCGAAATCAGGCTGATCATGCGGCCATCGACGGGCAGTAGCCCTTTCACGAAGGTTTTGACTAGCTCGGAGGTAACATCCGGCGAGGGCTGGATACTGGCGTTGGAGGCTGTGAGAATATCCGAAACAGCATCCACCAGCAGCCCGACCTGCTGCTGGCCGATCTGCACCACGATGATGACATTGCGCGCCGTGGGCTCGCTTGCCGGCAGGCCGAGCCTGATGGCGAGATCGACGATCGGCAGCACCGCACCACGCAGGTTGATGACACCCCGCACGTAACGTGGTGAGCGCGGCAGCCTGGTGGCGGCGGTCCAGCCGCGGATTTCGCGCACCATCATTACGTTGATACAGAACTCCTGGCGGCCCACGCGGAAGGCGATCAGTTCGCGGTTGCCGGCTTGGTTGGCTGGATCGGCTTGTATCGTCGCACTCATTGGTCTTTTCCTTTAACTGCGTGAAGCTTAGACGGCTTCTGTAACGGCCAACTCGGCCCCGCGCCCGGCATCCGAGCGGGCGTTGCGCACCATGGCATCGACATCGAGAATGAGGGCGACGCGGCCGTCGCCCATCACCGTGGCGGCACCTATGCCCGGCACCGCACGGTAATTGGCCTCCAGGCTCTTGATGACGACCTGGCGCTGGCCATGGATGGCATCGACCAGCAGCACGGCGCGCACCCCACCCTCACCTTCCACCAGCAGCGCCACCGATTGCTCGGGCTCAATAAAGCTCTCGCTATAACAAAGAGAGTTAGCGATATCGACCATCGGTACATAGCCACCGCGCAAGGCCAGTACGTTGATCTCGTGGTCGAGCGGGAAGACATCCTGCGCGCGTGGTTTCAGTGTTTCCACAATCGCGCTAAGCGGAATGATCAGCGTGTGGCCGTGCGCGGAAACCACCATGCCGTCGAGTACCGCAAGGGTAAGTGGCAGCGAGAGTGTGAAGGTAGAGCCCAGGCCGGGGCGCGAGGTGATGGAAATGCGCCCGCCAAGTGCCGCCACGGATTGGCGCACCACATCCATACCCACACCACGGCCAGAGATATCCGAAACCTTGGCTGCTGTGGAAAACCCTGGCAGGAAGATGAGATTATCGATCTCGTCATCGCTGAGTTGAGCATCCGCCGCGATCACGCCATTTTCGACCGCCTTTTCCCTAACCCGCGCGCGGTTTATGCCGGCGCCGTCGTCGGAAACCTCCAGCACGATCCGCCCGGAGCGGTGAAGTGCGATCAACTTCACCGTGCCCTCGGCCGGCTTGCCGATTTCGATGCGCCGCTCGGTGCTTTCCAACCCGTGGTCGATCGCATTGCGGATCATATGCGTCAGCGGGTCGGCGATGCGTTCGATCACGGTCTTATCGACCTCGGTACCCTCGCCTTCTGTAACGAGACGTACCTGCTTATGCGTCTGCGCCGCGACCTCGCGCACCAGGCGCGGCATGCGCTGGAACACCGAGCGCACCGGCTGGGCGCGGATCGCCATCACGCTGTCCTGGATTTCCCGTGTGAGGTGCTCAAGCTCTTCCAACGCCATGGCCACGCCCGAGGCCCGCGCAATGCCGGCCTCCAGCACGCGCTGGCTCAGCATCGCCTCGTTGATCACGAGCTCGCCGACCAGATCGATCATGCGGTCCACACGGTCGAGATCGACACGGATGGTCGCGGAAACAGCGGCGGCGGATTCGGCCTTGGCCGCCATCACCTCGACAGCCGGGTTCTTCGCCGCCGCCGGGGCTTCTCGCGGGGGTGGAGGTACTGCTGCTTCCGGTTCGGGAGCCGGCTCTTCATCCTCCGGCGGCGGGAAGAACTCGAATTTGAAACCATTATCACCGGTGATAACCGTGCCGGGTACGAAACCCTGCGGCTCCGGCGGGGTGATCAACAGCACGCAATCGTCTTCGACAAACTCAAACACGTGGCGGATCGCGGCCTCGTCGCAATCGCTCGTCAGCTTGATATGCCAGGTGAGATACGCTCCTTCCGGGTCCAGCTCGGAAAGCTCCGGCAGGCACGAGGCGTCCAACCGCACATCGATCTCGCCGAGCCGGCGCAATTCGCGCAGGATGATCGCGGTTTCATTGGCTTTTGCATATAATTCAGCGCGCGGCGTGAAGCTGATTTCCCAGGCGGAATTCTGCTCCTCTAGTGCTGCCTCAAACAACCCGCTGCCCGCGGCTGGCGCTGTCTTGGCTGGAGCCGGGCTTGGGGTTTCACAGTCATTATTGATCTTGTCGAACTCGGCCACCATGGTCGCGGTGCGGGCGTTATCCACGCTGGTATTTTCGCGCGCCGCATGCACCAAATCCGCCAGCACGTCGGCTGCGCGCAAAAACACGCCGAGCACGGCAGGGGTTGCGGCGAGCGTGCCGGAGCGCACCTTGTCCAAAGCGGTTTCAAACACATGTGCAAAACGAACCAAAGCGTCGAGGGCAAAAATTCCAGCGCCACCCTTCATGGAATGCACCGCGCGGAACACGGCATTCACCGTTTCCGTCTCGGCCGTGCCATTTTCCATGGCAATCAACCCGGTTTCGAGCTCTGCTAATTGTTCATCGCATTCCTGGAAAAAGGTTTCCCGGATTGCCGCCATCGGGTCTTCCATATGCTGCCTCCTGCTCAGGCTGAAACGCGGCGGATGGCTTCGATCAGCTTCACCGGATCAAACGGTTTCACGATCCAGCCTGTGGCACCCGCGGCGCGGGCGCGATTTTTTTTCTCCACATCCACCTCCGTGGTGAGCACCAGCACCGGCACGGCCTTGCGCTGGTCATCGCGGCGCACCGCCTCGATAAAACCGAACCCATCCATGCGCGGCATGTTGATGTCGGTGACAATCACATCGGGCCGCTCGCTTTCCAGCATCTCCAACCCATGCAAACCATCTTCGGCCTGGATTACGCGAAAACCCGCCGCGGCCAAGGAGTGCCGCAACATGTCGCGCATCGCGCGGGAATCATCGACCGTTAATACCGTGGTGCTCATGCAGCCAGCTCCTTGTTGTCAAGTATTGGGCCATCTTGTTGCGCGTCATGCGACAGATCGTGCGTAAGATCATCCGGCGTTGCGCCCAGCAATTCCAAAGTCGCGGAAAATTCTTCCGTGATGTTTTCCAGCAGCAGCTTTTGCCCGTCCGCCGCCCAGGCCGCGCGCGCCGCCAGCAGCACCTGCAGGCATTGCGCGCCCAGCCGCTGCACAGCACCCGCATCCACGGCAAGCGCATCGCCCCGCCTGCTGATAAATTCTTCCAGCAGACTCGGGGCGGCGATGAGATCGAGTATCATAGGTAGTTCCAGCGCGTTGCTCATACTGTGTATGTCCTGAAATGATCCGCGAAGTTTCTAGGTTTTGGCAATAATATTCAGAATTCGTCCCATTCGCCGGCGGAGACAGTGGCGGGAATGCTGACGAATTTTCCGGCAGGTGCAAAGCCGCGCGCCGGACGCGGTGGCGTGGGTGCCGGGCGCGGCGAGGGCGGCGATGGAACAAAGGCCACGCTTTCACCCACGCTGAATTGCCCGACCAGCCGCGACAATTCCTCCGCCTCTTGCGCCAGCGCGTGGCTGGCGGCCGTGGCTTCCTGCACCATCGCGGCATTCTGCTGCGTCACCTGGTCCATCTGGTTGACCGCGGTGCTCACCTGGCTCAAGCCCGCCGATTGTTCCTGCGCCGTGCCGGCAATATTGCCGATGAGGCCGGAGAGTCTGTTCACCTGATCGACGATGCGGCTGAGCGCCTTGCCGGTTTCGCCGACCAGCCGCACCCCGGCCGCTACCTGCGTGCCGGAGGCGGAAATCAACCCTTTAATCTCTTTCGCGGCATCGGCGGAGCGCTGTGCTAGCGCCCTCACCTCGGTTGCCACTACCGCAAACCCACGCCCGGCATCGCCGGCGCGCGCCGCCTCAACCCCAGCGTTGAGCGCCAGAAGATTCGTCTGGAAAGCGATTTCATCGATCACGCCGATGATGTTGGAAATTTGTTTTGATGAGGTCTCGATCTCGTGCATCGCCGTCACCGTGTCGCTCACCACGGCACCAGAACGTTCGGCGTCGGCTTTGGCGGTGTTGACCACATCGCGCGCCTCGTTCGCTCCGCTCGCGGTTTGGCTTACGGTAACGTTGATCTGGTCAAGTGCCGCTGCCGTTTCCTCAAGGCTTGCCGCCTGGCGCTCGGTACGCCTGGCCAGATCATCGGAGGATTTGGTGATCTCGGCGGCACCGGCGCGCACCCCTTGGGTGTTGGCGCGAATGCCCTGCATGGTCTGCTCCAGAGTGTCCATTGCATGGTTGAAATCGGTCCGCAGTTTTTCATATTCCGGGGCAAAACTCACATTGAGCCGGTACAATAAATCCCCCGAGGAGAGCCGCTCCAAACCATCCGCCACACTTTCCACCACCAGCGCCTGTGCCGCCGCGGCGGCCTCCCGGCCAGATTCGGCGCGTTCCCGCTCAAGTGCTGCCTGTTGCAGTGCCGCCGCCGCCGCTGCCTCCAGCCGCTCCTTCTCCTGTGCGGCATCGCGGAACACCGCCACACTGCGGGCCATGCCGCCCACCTCGTCATGCCGCGCGGTGTCGAGCTGGATGTTGAAATCGCCACGCGCCAGAAGCTCCATGGCAGCGCTTAACGCCCCGAGCGGCTTGACCACCCAGGCGCTCATGCCGAAATAACCGATCAGCGCGACCACAGCGAAGCCGCTCAGCACGCCGATGAAGGTGATCAGCACCGTGCGGTTGGTCTGCTGCGTTAGCCCGGCCAGCTCGGTTTGCGCCATATTGCTTAAGCTTGCGCGCTCGGCCTCCATGGCATGGGTGACCGGCACAAAGCCCGGGGCGCAGCTGGTGCCGAAATCGCCGATTACCGCCGCGCTGGCGGCACTGCCGCCATTGTTGCCGAGCGCCTCGACCTCCTTGCATTCGTCGGCGGCCAGCAGCGCGTCGGTCTGGTCGCGCAAATCCGCAAGCTGGGCCTGCTGGCCGGGCACGGCGGCGGCGGCCTGGGCGAGCTTGCCGTCAACGTCCTTTTGCGAGGCGATAATGGCATTACCGGCCGCGGCCACTGACTCGGGCGAGCTGCTGAGCAGCATATATTCCATGGCCGCGCGGATTTTTTCCATCGAGCCCGAGGCTTCCGACAGATCCGACGAGGCCAGCACGGCCGTATGGTTGACCTGCGCCGCATGCGCGCCAATGGCGTACATCTGCCGCGCCACGAAGCCGACGGCGGCGATTGTGAACAAGGCGAGCATGGCCAGAATGGCGAGGAATTTCATGCTGATCGGCAGGTTTTTCATATCGCGGCCCTCAAGACACGTGTGGTGAACACGTGTGTGTCGACAGCTGGCCGCTGTATCCTTCCCGCCAGCACCGCCCGGAAAGGCGGCACCTCAGTTATCGCGTGGCTTACTTAAAACTTGGTTGCCACCGCGGAAACTTCTTTGCCGGGGACAAAAACAATGGCTGACCTCGGGGCGGGGTGGCTATTCTTGAGCGAGCGCCTGGCCGATGAGGAGAAGCACCGGGCCGCCAGGAGCTGCCCGCGCCAACAGCCCGGGCAATGTGCCGAGGCTGGCGCGCCAGATGCGTTGGCCTGGCAGCGAGACATTTTCCACAGCCGCCGCCGGCATGTCTGGGCTCATGCCCGCCGCCGTTAGCTTGGCCGCCAAGACCGGGAGGGTACGTACACCCATATATACCGCGAGCGTGCCACCGGCCGCGGCAAGTGCCGCCCAATCATGCGGCGGCAACCCGCCCTCGCTGCCGTGGGCGGCGAGAAAATGCACGGCGCGGGAAATATCGCGGCGGGTCAGCGAAGCGGCCAAAGCCGCGGCTGCGGCGGAGGCGGCGGTAACGCCGGGGACCACTTCGAATGGGATGCCGGCGGCGCGCAACGCCTCCATCTCCTCGGTGGCACGGCCGAAAATCATCGGGTCGCCGCCTTTGAGGCGTAAAACCAGCGCGCCACTTTGCGCCGCCTCGACCAGCAGGCGGCAGATTTCAGCCTGGGGCGAGGCCTTGCCGCCGCAGCGCTTGCCAACATCGATAAGGTTGGCGTTGGGATTGGCCAGAGCCAGCACATCGGCACCGATCAGGCTGTCATGCAGCACGACCTCGGCCCGCTCCAGCAGGCGCAGGGTTTTAACCGTGAGCAAATCCGCGCCGCCCGGCCCTGCCCCCGCCAAAAAAACTTTTGCACCGTTGTCCATGCCGGGTTACTTGGCCAAATCCCGAAACGGCGCAAGGGGGCTCGATATGGCCGCCACGGCTATCGCATTTGACCGAGGACCGAGCGTGCGAATTCGTCTGACGAGCCTGCGCGCTTTCGTTTACGTCTGACAGAGATGTCTGGTCGTGCGGACTGCAGGACGTTGAGGGCGAGTTTGCG
>JAMFRU010000009.1 GCA_026224875.1 Acidocella sp. | reverse complement strand
CCAACTCAGTTTGCTGTGCCTTGGTTGCCGAGAGAAGAGATTTGCCCGTCATGCTTGCCATCCGCGAATCGAGACCGCCAGGAATCACCACACGGTCCGTTGGTCAACCCGTCAATTGCTGCTTAGGCTATAGCGGTACCGGTTACAAAGGCCAGGGTAAGACCCAGCCGAGGACGGCCGCCGTCTATGACAATGCCTATGCCTGGGATGCCCGCGCCGCCTACGTCATCGGAACCAGGCACAGGGAGGATTATCGGCTTTTCGTACCCCGCGAGCTGGCGCCCGACCTAGCTGCGCTGAGTGGGCAGATCATGCGGCAGCGCGAGGACAAGGGGTCATCGCTCCGGTTCGAGGCGGCCGAGACCTACAACCCGCGCCCCGGTCTGGAGGCCGATGCCGCCAGCCAGAAGATGCGCGCCGCACTAGAGAAGGGGCGGGAGGAGTTGATCGCCGCCCAAGCCGAACGGGCGCGGTTGCGGCAGGTTGAAGAGATGAGGAAGGCCCAGGAGTTGCGCCAAACGCTCAGGCCAGGACGGGGACCGAGCTTGGGGATGTGAAAATGAATAAAACAGTGGCGCGTGGAAAATCCGTCGGCCCCTTCGCACCCATATGAAAGAGAGTAGATATTTCTGAACAAATTATAAGGGCTGTATTTGTCATGGCAAATGTATCATTATGTAGTGCATGCCTCAGCATCACATGCATATTGGACCACTGCCATGAATCTACAGATACGAGACCCGCGTGCTCGCGAGCTTGCCAGGCGCATCGCGCACCGCCGCCATATTTCTATGACCGAGGCCGTTGTTGAAGCCCTGGAGGCTGAATACAGGCGCGTGTCTGCTCAGCAGTCTCTTGCGGAGCGCCTGGATGCCATTGCGGATGAACTTGCAGCTTTAGCCAAACCCGGCGGCCGGGATATGACGAAGGACGAGATCGATGCGATGTGGGGTCATCCCTGATGTTCATCGACACATCGGTCATCGTGGCGATCCTTTCCAAGGAGCCTGACGCAACCGAATTTGCGAACAAGATCGAGGCGGCGGAGTGTTGCACATCGGCTTTGGTTATCTTGGAAGCCGCCATGAGGCTTTCGACGAAACTGGGGATTGATCCGGTGGAGGTGGAACAGCGGATTCAGGCTCTCTTGGATGAAGCCAGAATCACGCTCGCGCCGATGGATGCAAGAACCGCCAGCTTGGCGGTAAAAGCTTTTGCCGATTATGGGAAGGGCAGGGGCCATCCCGCCCAGCTCAATTTGGCAGATTGTCTTTCCTATGCCTGTGCCAAGGCGCAGAGCATCCCGCTCCTCTACAAAGGGAAAGACTTTTTGCACACGGATTTGGGGTGAGTATCAGCCACCTTCACCCCACGATGGCCCGATCTGCTGCAGCCAGCCACCGTGCTCGATGTTGTACAAGGACGCACCGCTACGCGGTGGCCTGCGGCCATCCCTGACAACATCTGCGCGCGGCGGCTTTTAGGTGGACAGACCGGGGCGAAGGAACAGGCGCGCGGTGATCGAACAAAGGATCAGGAGCCTCAGTCTTGCTGGCATTTGGTTGGCCCTACCCTGCTGTGCTTCGGATTCTGCATGAATTTGGTCTTTGGCCATATCGCATCGGAGAGAAGATCAAGCCCTGTAACTGGCGCCAAAATTATGCGAATACCGGCGCCATGTGGACCCAAACCCCAAATTTGCCCGTTGGCTGGCATTTAACCGGAGCGCCCAGAGCCCGTGTGGCGGCGCATGGAACAGCCCAACATCTGAGATCGTTGCGATTTCGACCTGAACAGGTTCTACACAGGTCAAAAAACGCGAAAATCATTCAAGGAATTCAATAAGATGGCCAGTTACCAGTATGTCTACGTCATGAAGGATCTCACGAAAGCCTATCCAGGCGGGCGCGAGGTGTTCAAGGGCATCACGCTCTCCTTCATGCCCGGGGCGAAGATCGGTGTGCTTGGCGTCAATGGCGCCGGTAAATCCACGCTGCTGAAGATCATCGCGGGCATTGAGAAGGAATACGGCGGCGAGGCTTGGGCCGCTGAGGGTGCCAAGGTTGGGTATCTGGCGCAGGAGCCGCAGCTCGACCCCACCAAAACCGTGGGCGAGAACGTGGCCGAAGCCTTTGCCGAGCTGCGCACTGCCATCAATCGCTTCAACGCCATCTCGGAAGAATTTGCCGAGCCGATGGACGACGATAAAATGAACGATTTGCTGGCCGAGCAGGCCGGCTTGCAGGAAATAATCGACGCCGCAGATGGCTGGGATCTTGACCGCCAGATTGAAATTGCGCTCGACGCGCTGCGCTGCCCGCCGCCGGATGCCGAAGTTGGTCCGCTCTCCGGCGGTGAACGCCGCCGCGTGGCGCTCTGCCGTCTGTTGCTGGAAAAACCCGACCTGCTGCTGCTCGATGAGCCGACGAACCATCTTGACGCCGAGAGCGTGGCCTGGCTGGAGCGTACGCTGAGCAAATACGCCGGTACCGTCATCCTCGTCACCCATGACCGTTACTTCTTGGATAATGTAACCAACTGGATCTTAGAGATCGAGCGCGGGCGCGGTATCCCGTACGAGGGCAATTACTCGGCCTGGCTGGAGCAGAAGCGCAAGCGCCTGGCCCAGGAGGAAAAGGAAGAATCCTCCCGCCAGCGTGCTCTGGCCGAGGAAGCGGAGTGGATTTCCGCCAGCCCCAAAGCCCGCCAGACCAAGAGCCGTGCGCGTATTCAGCGCTATGAGGAAATGCAGCAAAAATCCCAGGAGATGCAGACCGGCGTCGCGGAAATCATCATCCCGCCCGGCCCGCGCCTGGGTGGCACGGTCATCGAGGCCATCGATCTGTGCAAAGGCTTTGGTGACCGCGAGCTGATCTCGGGGCTCAACTTCAAGCTTCCGCCCGGCGGCATCGTCGGCGTCATCGGCCCCAACGGCGCCGGCAAATCCACTCTGTTCAAAATGATCATCGGTGGCGACAAGCCGGATTCCGGGGCGCTCAAAATCGGCGAGACCGTGAAGCTCGGCTATGTCGACCAGTCCCGCGACAGCCTCGATGGCAATAAAAACGTTTGGGAGGAAATCTCAGGCGGCACCGATATCATCTACCTCGGCAAGCGCAGCGTTGCCTCGCGCGCCTATGTCGGCGCCTTTAACTTCAAAGGCTCCGACCAGCAGAAAAAGGTGGGTATACTCTCCGGCGGTGAGCGCAACCGCGTTCATCTCGCCAAAATGCTGCGCACCGAAGCCAATGTTATCCTGCTGGATGAGCCTACCAACGATCTCGACGTCGATACGCTGCGTGCTTTGGAAGAAGCACTGATGGAATTCGCCGGCTGCGCCGTGATCATCTCCCATGATCGCTGGTTCCTCGACCGCCTGGCAACCCACATCCTTGCCTTTGAAGGCGACAGCCACGTCGAATGGTTCGAAGGCAATTTCCAGGCCTACGAAGAAGACAAACGCCGCCGCCTCGGCCACGACGCCGCCGAACCGCACCGTATCAAATACCGGCCGCTGACACGGTAATCCGGAGGCACCATGCTGTGGGCGAGAAAGTAAGGCCAGGGCTCTACCCTGGACCCGCCAAGGGCCGAAAGGCCCTTGGATCCCAGCCGGCTCTGAAAAAGGGAGGCCGTCCAAAGCACGTGTGTTTCACGCCCAGCGGCCGGCCTCCCTTTTTCAGAGCCGAATTGTTGGGGGTCTGGGGCCGTCGGCCCGTAGGGCCGCCGATTCTATGTTTAGGCGCGCCTCCGGCGCGACGGCCCCAGCGGGTCCAGGGCAGAGCCCTAGCCTTACTTGTTTGCGCCCAGCACGGAGTCCTCGGATGACCGTGACGTCGGCCTGGGTGGTGACGACGGCGCGGTTGCGGATGACGCCGGTGGGGCATTGGGATTTGCCTGATCTGATACGGCTGAAGGCGGATCCGCGGTCTTTTGCCTTAATGCTGGGTGGGGTGAGGGGGCCGGTTGAGGTTGCGGAGGAGTTGGCGCGCGATATTCAGAATTGGGGCCGCCATGGCTATGGCATGTGGGCGGTACGGGCGCTCCGGGGTAAGTTTTTAGGGTTGGTGGCGCTTATGCACCGGCCAGATGGGCGTGGCGTGGCGCTGCGGTTTGCTTTTTTCCCTGATGTGCGCGGATTGGGCCTGGCGAGTGAGGCGGCGGGGGCAGCCTTGAATTACGGGCATGGTGTGGCTGGGCTGGAGCGCATCGTGGCCGTCGCGCGGGAGGATAATTTTGCCTCCCGCTCCGTTTTAGGCAGCATTGGCATGTCACATTCTAGTGAGTTCCACCGGAATGGAAATTTAATGTATGTTTATCAGTCTGTTGTGCAGAAAACCGCAAGGTGAAATCGCGTTCATACGGGCTTGGTGCTATTGCCTTTACCCCTGATTTTGTCGCTTAAACTATAGTGTGACTCACGAAGAACACATGTCCATCCTTGCATTCCTCGGCCGCCTCATGGGCGGCGAGCAGGAGTCGGTTGACGTCGAGGCGGATGCGATCATCCGGGCATTTTTCAAGCGCAATCCGGATGCTGCCTATCATGTGACCAAGCTGGCCATGACGCTTGCCGCGCAGCCGGAACAGGTGGCCGTACAGGCCCCCGCGCCGAAATCTCGCAACTGGTTTACGGCTTTGTTGGAGCGGCGTGATAACTTTGCTTCATAGCGATATTGCAACTTGCGGATATGAGACATAAAATACCTTACAATTGGAGGTAGATATGGCAGACTCCGCGGTGAAGCCCGCTACAACAAGAATGCGGGCGGAACGTTTAGAGGCGCGTATCACGGTGAGCCAGAAAGCGCTGATCGAGCATGCGGCGGCGCTACAAGGCAGATCGGTAACGGATTTCGTGTTGAGCTCGGTGCAGGAAGCCGCGGCGAAGGCCATTGACGAGCATCAACGCCTTACTTTGTCTGTGCGGGACGGCCGGGCTTTTGTGCAGGCTTTGGCCACACCCCGGGCGCGGGCGGCTGCACATGAAGATTGAACCGCTGATGCTGACGCATGATCGTGGCACTTTCCGCTGTGGTATTCCCTCGTTTGACAAATATATTCGTGCCCAGGCCGGCAGGGATGCCGCCAAGAGCCTGGCGGCCATTTATGTGGCCGAGCTGCCGGGGGGCAAGATTGCTGGCTATTACGCGCTGTCCTGCGCCACGGTGCTGTTACCGGACCTGCTGGGTAGCGGGGGCCAGCGCATTGTCTCGCGCTATCCAGCGCTGACCGCGGCGCGGCTGACCCGGCTGGCGGTGGATAAAAGGCACCGTGGCCAGGGCTATGCCGGTGCGTTGCTGCGCGATGTGGTGGAGCGTCTCCGGGCCTCGCCATTGAAGCCCATGGCATTGATTGCCGAGATCCAGAACGAGGGCGCCAGGTTTTTTCTGGAGCATGCCGGCTTCCAGAGTTTTGTCGATCAGCCCAATCGTGCCTTCCGCGCATTGCATTAATCCGTGACTCCAGATTGGGGCTCGGATTGCCCGAGACGGAGTTTTAACCTCTCCGTGGCCCGACGCGCAAATCCGGCGCTCGTATTCCCGCTCATTGTTCGGCCCCTTGCGCATTTCACTGCCCGTTAAGCAGATTGTGTAAATTTAGCCTCTCCGCAAACTGGACTAGGTGACATGTCGGCATTGATTCTGGAGCTTAAGCAGGGAGAGTCGATGATCCTCAACGGCGCAGTCATCCGCTTCAAGACGCGCACCCGGCTGGAATTGAACACCCAGGCCCGGTTCTTGTTCGGCAAGCAGATTATGCCCAAGGAGGAGGCGACGAGTCCTGCCCGTAGGGCGTATTACGCGTTGCAGCAGGCCTATATCGGCGCCGAGCCGGAGCGGCCGGGGGCACTGGTCGTGGCGCGGACGCTGATTCTGGCATTCCGGGACGAGGCCGCACCCGATGAGCGGCAGGGCTGGGACGCATTGCTCACGGCCAGTGCCGAGGAGGCAGGGTTTGAAGCGCTAAAACTGGCGCGCCAGATGATCCGTGCCGAGGATTTCGTCGCCGTCAAGCGGTGACCGTCTCTCTTAGCGCTTCCAGCCTGGCCAGTGCCGCGGGCACATCCGGCACGAGTTCGAAGAGATCGCGCACGCTGTCGCGGGCAAAGCCGCGCTCGATCGTCTGCTCAACCATCGCCACAAACGGCTGCGCCCAGCCGAGAATGTCGACCAGTATGATCGGCTTGTCGTGCTGACCGAGCTGCTTCCAGGTTAGAATCTCGATGGTTTCATCAAAAGTTCCCAACCCGCCGGGCATCACGATGAAGGCATCGGCCAAAGCGAACAGCCTGCGCTTGCGTGTATGCATCGAGTCGGTGACGATCAGCTCCGTCAGCCCGTGGAATTCCACTTCCCGGCGGCGCAGAAAATCCGGGATAATGCCGGTGACCTCCCCGCCTGCTTCAAGTGCGGCACCGGCCGTTATGCCCATGAGTCCGACATTGCCGCCGCCAAAGACGAGTTTCATGCCATGTGTGCCAAGCCCTTGGCCCAATGCCTGCGCCGCCTGGGCATAGGTAGAGTCAACGCCGGGGGATGAGCCGCAAAACACGGTGACGGAAAAACGGTTCATAAAGCTTTGCCTCGCTTCCAGTTCGGTCTTGTTCGTGGCAGGCTAGGGCTGACATGGCAAGCAACCAGGACAACACAACTAAACCGGTACCGTCCCGCAGGATCGAGCTGATCGCCCTATTGATATTGGCCGGTCTGGCACTGGGCGATCTCGGCACGATTCTCTACCTCCGGCATCAGCGTGCCACCGCACCGCCGCCGGCACCGCCAGCATCCGGCCCCATGGCTCAGGCGCCCGCGGGCCCGGAATTCGACGTGGTGCGTGTGGACCCGCAGGGCAATGCGGTGCTGGCAGGCCGTGCCGTGCCGGGTGCCGTGGTGACCATTACGGATAATGGGAAACCCCTCGGTACCGTTACGGCGGACGCCCAGGGCGCGTTTGTGCTGCTGCCGGGCAGCCCGCTACAGCCTGGTTCACATGACATCACAATGTCGGAAACCCTGCCGAACGGCACGGTGCTCTCCGGCAGCCAGACCGCCTCGGTTAACCTGCCCGGCAATGGCGGCCAGGTGCTCACGGTGCTCTCGGGCAGTAATGGCAGCGCTGTTCTGTCGGGACAGGGGCCTGCACCAGGCGCACTGGGCCTCGGCACGGTGGATTACGACACCTCCGGTCATGCGTTGTTTTCCGGCACCGCCCCGGCGGGCGCCAAGGTCAATTTGAGCCTGGGCAATACGGTTATCGGCAGCACGGTTGCTGATGCCAAGGGGCGCTGGCGCATCACCGCGCCCACGCCAGCCGCCGGCATGCTGGTGCTGAATGCAACCACCAGCGCGGGTGCATCATTGCCGGTGGTCACCGAGCCCTTCGCGCCTGAGACGTTGAAAGCGGCTTTGGCCGCGGGTCATGTCGTCATCACGCCGGGCGATAACCTCTGGCTCATCGCCCGCCATGTCTATGGCCAGGGCACGATGTACACGTTGATCTACACGGCCAATTCCAGCCAGATTCACAACCCCAACCTGATTTTCCCCGGGCAGAGTTTCGTTCTGCCCCGCAACAAGGCAAACTGACCACCATGAATATTGTCGAGACTGTTAAATCGGTGGTGAGCCCGCCGCATAAGGCTGGCTACCCGTTCATTCTGGGCGGGCTGGCCGTGGCCGTGCTGGGGCTGTTTGTCTGGATCCCGCTGGCGTGGATCGGCATTCTGTTCACCCTGTTCTGCCTGTATTTCTTCCGCGATCCGGAGCGTGTGCTGCCGCCCCGCACCGGCGTATTTGTGGCCCCGGCCGATGGTTTGGTGGTCAGCGTCGAGCTTGCCGTGCCGCCGGCCGAGCTTGGCTTGTCCTCCGAGCCGCGCATCCGCGTCGCCATTTTCCTCTCGGTGCTGGACGTGCATGTGAACCGCGCCCCGATCGCTGGCACAGTGCTGAAAATCGCATACCACGCTGGCCTGTTTCTAAGTGCCGCCGATGAGAAGGCCAGTGATGAGAATGAGCGCAACGCGCTGCTGCTGCGTCTGCCTACCGGCGAGGATGTGGTCGTGGTGCAGATTGCGGGGCTGATTGCCCGCCGCATTCTCTGCGAGGTCCGCGAAGGACAGGTTCTGGCGGCCGGAGAGCGCTTCGGCATCATCCGCTTCGGCAGCCGTACCGATCTCTATCTGCCCGCGGGCTGCGTTCCGCTTGTGGCCGTCGGCCAGCGCATGATTGGCGGCGAGACGGTCATCGCTGAGCTGCCGCACATCAACGTCGCGGCGGCCGTCACCGAGCTGCCGCTCGCCCCATGACCCCGCAGCGCCGCCTGCCGCGCCGGCAACGTTTCTCCGGCCAGAGTTTCAACCGGATGCTGCCGAATCTGATGACCTTGCTCGGGCTTTGCATCGGGTTGTCATCCATTCGCTTTGCCATGGACGGCAAATTCGGCACGGCGGTCATCGCCCTTGCGGTCTCCATGGTGATCGACGGGTTGGATGGAAGGCTTGCGCGCATCCTCAAGGCCACTTCCCGCTTCGGCGCGGAATTCGATTCGCTGTCGGACTTTCTGTGCTTCGGCATTGCTCCGGCGTTGATCATTTACATGTGGTCACTGGCGCCATGGGGCGGCATCGGGTTTTTGCCGCCGCTGATGTTTGCCTCCGCCATGGCCTTGCGCCTTGCCCGCTTTAACGCGGAGCTCGACAGCGCGCCAAAAGCCGCCTTTGCTTATAATTTCTTCGCAGGCGTCCCCGCGCCGGCGGGCGCGGCTGTGGCCTTGTTTCCGCTCTTCGTCGGGCTGGAGGCTGACGAGCACCATGCATACTGGCTGCATGCCCTGGTGGCATTTCCGCTTTTTTCCGGCGCCGTGCTGGTCGCGGTAGCGCTACTCTGTGTGTCCACTCTGCCGGTTTGGAGTTTTAAGAACTTCAAAATCCCGACCGCTGGCGTACTTCCGATGCTACTTGGCGTTGTTGTGCTCGCGGCCCTGATTTTCGCCGACCCCTTCCTGGCCGGGGCGCTGCTGGGAATCACCTATATAGGCATGTTGCCATTTTCGCTGCGCAGCTATCACAAACTCGCTCGCCAGGCTGAAGAGCGGCGGGCCGCCTCCGAAACGGTGGAATTGTAGTTACACACGTTTAAATTGAATAAATTTGCCTTTGCCCATTATGGCGAGGTAAACAAAGTGCTAAGCAAAACGCCGTTTCAGGGGCAGGCGCATGGCTGGCACAACGATCACGACAATTTCAGCGCTTGGTCTGACGGTGAGCAGCACCGCCCAGTCCTCTGTAAGCATAGCGATCACCGGTGGCGTGCAACCAGCAACCGGCCCGGCCATTTATGCCAATGCCGGGTACTGGAGTCTGTTCAACCAGGGTGAGGTGATTGGCGGCACCGGGGGCATAGGCATTTATGTGGCGTCCGGCACGGCCAGCCTCGCCAACGAGGGCTATATCGGCGGGCAAAGCGGGATTGAGGGCAACATCATCCTGCAGAATACGGGGCTGATCGCCGGCCGCACTGAGGCAGGCATTGCCGGTGCCGGCAGCATTATCAATCGTGGCACGATTCTTGGTGGGCTGGCCCCGCAGCAGGGCGACAATAACGCCATTGGTATCGCGTTTTCCGGCGGCACATTAACCAACGGCGTCATCGGTTTGGTGCGCGGCGAATATGAAGGCGTCAATTTTTCTGGCGCGGGCAGTATCGCCAATTTCGGCACCATTGAAGGGCTGGATGGCACCGGCGTGGTGTTGGCAGCGGGTAGTGACCTCATCAACGGTTCCAACGCTGACTCCGGCGCGCTTATTTACGGTAAGTTCGGCGGTGTCAGCCTTGCAGGCGCCGGTACGGTGGTTAATTACGGGCGGATTGCTACGCCCGCGGGCACCGGGCCGCTTAACGGCAGCGGCATTGCCCTCGCCGGTGCCGGGCTTGTACTCAATGATGGCCAGATTTCCGGTTTCTACGGCATTGATGCTGGTGCCGGTACGGTCGAGAATACCGGGCTGATCTCCGGTGGAGCGGCACTGCAGGTCGGCATTCCTTTTGCTGGCTACGTCTATATCGCGGGCGCTGGCGTGACGCTTGATGGTGGTACACTGCAAAATGCGGGCACAGTCCGGGGCGGCAACATCCCCGTGTTTCCCTTTGCCCATGCGGGCACGGCTGGGGCCGGCGTTACCCTCAACAATGGGCTGGTGGTCAATACCGGCAGTATCGCCGGCGGCATGGCCACGGGTTATATGCTCACGGGCGGCAGCGGCGTTTTGGCAATTACAGGTACGCTGGAAAATGCGGGGCATATCTCTGGCGGCGATGCCTATAATGGCGGTACTGGCCTTACCGTTCTGGCCAGCGCCTATGCGCAGAATACCGGCACCATCCAGGGTGGCTTTGGTACGTTCGGCGGGGCCGGCGTGCTGCTGCAAGGCGGCACGCTGCAAAATACCGGCAGTATTGCGGGCGGTGACGGTACCAGCTGGAACTGGGCGCCGGGCCTAGCGGCTGGCGTCGACATCTACACAGGACTGCTCGTCAATACCGGTTTCATCACCGGTGGGGCCGAGCAGCATATCGGTGTCGATCTCGGTGCCGGTACGTTGCAGAATGCGGGTACGATTTCAGGCGCCACCGGCGTGCTGGCGCAATCGGGTTTTACCGATAATACCGGGCTGATCCAGGGCGCCGATGTGGGGGTGGATATCGGCGCCGGCACGCTGGTGAATAGCGGCACGATTACCGGCCATTACGCAGTGTATATGGCGCTGGCGGCGCAGCATCTGGTGGCCGATCCCGGTGCTGAATTTCTCGGTAATGTTGTTGCCAAGGGCAATGATGTTACGTTGGAACTGGCGCCCGGCACTGACCCGCTCGAAACGGGTACGCTTGATATGGGCACGAGCTTTTCCGGCTTTGCCTCCATCGTGCTGGATCAGGACGGGAATTGGGATCTGGGCGGCGGTCTGGCGCAGCTCGCCGGTGGCGAAATCATCACCGGCTTTACGCAAGGAGACATGCTGGAGCTGGAGGGGTTCACGGCAAGCAGCGCATTTTACGTGGCCGGCACTGGCCTTGTTCTCTCCGACGGCACTGCCGAAGCGACACTCAACATAACCGGTAATTTCGCCGCGAACGACTTTATAGCCAGTGCCGATGCGGCTGGCACAAATATCGCCATTTGCTACGCGCGCGGCACGCGCATTATGACGATGCACGGCGAGCTTCCGGTCGAAACATTGAAGATTGGCGACGTGCTGCCAGCCTATTTTGCCGGCACGCAGACCATAAAATGGATCGGCCGGCAAAGTTTCACCATCGCCGAACTTAAAGGTGACCGGACGCGCATACCGGTGCGCATCGCCGCCGGGGCGCTGGGCGATAACCTGCCGCAGCGCACGTTGATCGTCTCGCCTGGTCATTCCCTGCTCGTCGAAGGCACACTGCTGCTCGCTAAACTCCTGGTCAACGGCATCACCATTACCCAGCCGGAGCCCGTAGCGGATGTGGAATATTACCAGCTCGAATTCGCCAGCCACGACTGCCTGATGGCCGAAGGCGCCTGGGCCGAAAGCTTTGCCGATGGCCCAGGCTTGCGTGAAAATTTTCATAACGCGGCGGAATTTTATCATCTCTACCCGGGTTACATAACGCCGAAGACCATCGCGTTATGCGCGCCACGGCCGGAACATGGACCGGCACTCGCAGCGGCCTTGAGCCCAATATCGGCGCGCGTTGGCAACCATCAGTCAGGCGCGTTGCGCGGGTTTATCGACACCATCGAGGGACGGCGCGTGGAAGGCTGGGCCCAGGACGTGGACTGGCCCGAATTGCCACAACTACTCGAGTTTTCCGCTGGTGAAACTGTTATAGGCCAAGCTCTGGCATGCCAGTATAGGCGCGATCTGGCAGAGGCCGGGATCGGTACCGGGCGCGCGCATTTTTCTTTCACCGCGGAGGTTGAATTCCCGCGTGCCAGTTTGCGCGTGCGCCGGGTGGCGGACGGTGCAGAGGTTGCCGCTCCCGTGCTTTAGCCGGTCACATCCGCCTCCGGCCGGTCGATGCCCAGCACATGCTCGGTATGCCATTGCCCATCCGTGGTCTGGAATTCGATATAGCTGCTCTCACCAGGCACGTGCTGCTCTACCGCCACGCGCCGCGCTCTTTTCAGCGCTGCATCATGGGTTGCAAACGTCTCTGAGAACGTGCCGTTCAACGTATAGGCCCAGCCGCCGTCATGCGGCACAAGTCGGTAGTGGACTTTGCTCATCGTGCCCTCCTTTCACCAATATGGTGGCGAGACGGCGAACACCAATGCCGGGCGTCCTAATCAGCTCGCCTACGGGGCAATCGTATCCGGAGATTGCGTTTACCCCTGCCGGCCTTGCGCGTATGGTTCGTGGATAAAGCGTACGGGTGGCGGCGAGACATATGGTGAACGTAGCGTTGATTGTGGCGGCAGGGCGGGGCTACCGGCTCGGGGGTGTACTGCCCAAGCAGTATCTGCCGCTCGGCGGCTTGCCGATCCTGCGCCACACCATCGAGGCGCTGGCAGGGCACCAACATATCGATGCTATCCAGGTGCTGATCCATCCAGACGATGCGCAGCTCTATGAAGACGCGGTGGCGGGGCTGGATAAATTATGCCCGGTGCTATTCGGCGGCGCGCAGCGTCAGGATTCCGTGCGGCTGGGGCTGGAGGGCATCGCCGGGCTGAAGCCGGCCAATGTGCTGATCCACGACGCGGTGCGGCCTTTCATTGCAAGCCATACCATCTCCGCGGTGTTGGAGGCGCTCGTCCGCAGCCCGGCTGCCATCGTCGGCGTGCCACTGGCTGATACGCTCAAGCGCGTGGAGGAGGGGCTGGTGACCGGCACGGTGGACCGCGCCGGGCTATGGCGCGCGCAAACCCCACAGGGGTTCCGCTATGCCGCCATCCTCAAGGCGCATCGCCACGCCGTGCAGAGCGCGCCGGAGACGGATTTTACCGATGATGCCATGATCGCCGAACACGCAGGACTGCGCGTGGAGATGGTTCTCGGCACGGAAGATAATTTTAAAATCACCACCGCATCCGACCTCGCGCGCGCGGAGTTTTTGTTAAAATTATGATGGCTTTATTTTGCCATGAAGCCTGTACACCCTCAGCCGCATCAAGGAGCCCTGCCATGACGCTGTTCCGCCCCGCCGCTTTGCTCATCGCCCCGTTTTTTGCTTTTGCCGTGCCCTTGGCGGCCCAGGCACAAACCGATCTTACCATCGCCGCTACGGGTCAGGTTTCGGTGCCGCCGGATGAAGCAACCGCTGCTTTGACCGTGCAGGCGCAGGATACGACAGCCGCCAAAGTGCAGGCTGAGGTGAATACGGCGATGGCAAAAGCTTTGGCCCTGGCCAAAGCGGTGCCCGGCGTAAAGGTGACGACCGGAGGCTATGGCAGCTACACCGTGAACCCGGATAACAACGCGCCCCAGCAATTCGCGGCACAGCAGACCATTCAGCTCTCTATGATGGCGCCGGCCGGCGCACCGTCAGCTGAATTCTCGAACCTCCTCGGCACGTTGCAGCAGAACGGGCTGCTGCTGAATTCGTTCTCCGGCGATCTCTCGGATGCCGGACAGCGCCAGGCTCAGCAAGCGGCGATTACCGATGCGCTGACGCAGGTCCAGGCTCAGGCTTCATCGATTGCCACCAGCCTGCATGAGCAGGTGGGCACCATGAAATCCTTGAACGTAAACGCCGCCGCCAATTCCGGACCACGGCCGATGATGGTGATGGCCATGGCGAAGAATGCAGCACCTGCACCGCAATCCGCTCCGGACAATGTACAGGTTACTGCTAATGTGACGGCGGAGATCGCGCTGAACCACGTGCCCTAACTGCGCCAGCCGCTTTTCTGCCCCTCCAGCCGTACCGCCTCGGTGATATGTTCAGCCAGCCGGTCTGTGGCCGGTTGCGGCGGGTTTTTGCCCTTCATCATCAGTACCGAAAACTCCGGTAGCTCGGGTAAATCCTCCTCATGCGGCGCCAGTACGCGTACGCCTTCGGGCAAAGCCGAGGCAATGGCGCAGGTCACCGCCAGCCCCGCTACCACCGGTACCATGGTGCCGATGGCGCTGCTGGAGGTATAAGCAATCCGGTAGCGCCGCCCGGATTTCTCCAGCGCCCGTTCCGTTGCGCGGCGCCAGGCGCAATCATGCTCGGCCAAAGCCAAAGGCAGAGGGTCCAGCCGGTGCGGGGAAAAGCGGCGGGAGGTGATCCAGACCAGCGGCCCACGAATAAGAGGCTCCGCCGGCCAGTGCCGCGGCTCATGCCCTTCGGACACCAGGGCCAGATCAAGTCGCCCTGCTTTCATGCGCGCCACCAGCTCGACCGAGGGCATGCACACTACCTCCACCTCCACGGCCGGATGGCTTTCCGCGAAGCGCCGCAGCGCATTGGGTAAAAACTGCAACGCATAATCATCCGGCGTGCCGATCCGCACCAGGCCGGATACGTCCGGTGTCTGGAACGTGGTCCAGATGTTGTCATTGAGCACCAGCATTTCGCGCGCGCGGTCCAGCAGATAAGCGCCATGCGCCGTCAGCTCGATGCCTTCACCCCGGCCCCGGCGCAGCAAGGTCTTGCCTAGCAATGTTTCCAATTTTTGGATCTGCATGGAAATCGCTGCCTGGGTGCGTCCAACGCGCTGCCCGGCACGAGTAAAACTTTGCTCTTCGGCAACGTAGACGAAGGCACGCAGCAGATCGGAATCGAGTCCAGCAGGAAGGATCATGGAATAAGAATAAATGATTTACTGTATAAGAACAATTCGTTTTTCTTATGGTGCCGTGCGCTCTAAATGCTGAGGCTTGGAAGATCATATGGGGTTTTCAAAATGCTGATGAAATTAAGATTGCCTTATGTCGACCTCGCCGCACCGCTGCGTGCGTTGCGTGATAGCCTGCGGTTTGTGCGCGAAGTGCGCAGAACCTGGCAGGGCCGGCGTGCGTTGGCCACGATGGATGCGCGCATGCTGGCTGATATCGGCTTTTCGCGCACCGATGCCGAGACCGAGATCAACCGCAAGCCCTGGGACATTGTCCCGCGCTAGGCGGGCACGCGGATGCCGCTCAACCCGGTACGCAGTGCCGCCAGCACATCCGGCAAAGATAACGCCACGCAGCCCGCCGTCGGTGCGTAATCCGGTGTCGCGACATGGAAGAAAATGGCGGAGCCGCGCTCTTTCAAAATGGGCGCCAAGTTCCAGTCCAGCACGCCGATCACGTCATAAACATGATCGGGCCGCCACAGAGCTTCATGGCTAGCGGGGAAGGGCAGGCGCACAGGTCTGTTATAAGCGGCATCGCCCACGTCATCGCACCAGCCATCCTGTGGGCCGATCGGCTCCACAGGTACGGCGCAGATGGGCGGCTTCAGCCGGTCCGCCCGGTACAGCACTCGCATCAGCCGCAACAGCCCGGCCGGAGTCGCGCCATCTCCCTCATGTTTTTGTGTGCTGATGCCTGAACGCCCAAGTGCCGCGCGCAAACGTAAGCCGGCGCCGGTGAGCAGGTCGCCTTGCAGCACAAACTCAACCAATCAGATGCCCAAAGCGCCGTGCCTTGGTCTCCAGATAGGAATCGTTTACCCCGTTGGGCGGGATTTCATGCGGCACGCGCTCGACGACATTTACGCCGCAGGCCGTCAGCCCTCTTACCTTCTCAGGATTATTGGTTAGCAGCCTGATATTGCTGATCCCTAGGGCTTCCAGCATGGCTGCGGCAATATGGAAATTGCGCTCATCGGCCTGCCAGCCCAGTGCGCGGTTGGCATCCACCGTGTCCAACCCGCCATCCTGCAGCGTATAGGCGCGTAATTTATTGATCAGCCCGATGCCGCGGCCCTCCTGCGCCAGATACAGCACTGCCCCGCCGCCCTCCTGGGCCATGCGCGCGATGGCACCCTGCAATTGCGGCCCGCAATCGCAGCGCAGACTGCCCAGCAGGTCGCCGGTAAAACATTCGGAATGCACGCGCACCAGAGGTGCTGCCTGCGTTTCCGGCTGCCCGACCAGTATCGCCATATGCTCAATCCCCTGGTCCAGCGCGCGGAAGGCGATCAGCCTTGCGTCCCGTGCCGCATCGAGCGGCACCGCCACCTCCGCCACTTTCGTCAGCGAGGCTGCCAGCTCGGTCGGGTAGGCCAGCAGGTCGGCCGCGGGCACGGAGAGCAAATCAGCGCCTTCCTTGCGGCTGGCCCAGCCGGCGCGTACCGGCGCCACGACCATGGCCGGCAACAGCCGGGCCAGTTTGCCCAGCGCCAGCGCTGCTTCAGCTTCCGCCGGGGTGCTGACGATCTCGAATTCGGGGAGGATCTGCTCCATCGTCGGGTCCGCGGCGCGTTTCAGCGTCGCGGCGTCGATCAGAGGCCGTGCCAGTTTCAGGGCAATCGCGGGGACCGTCTCCGGCACGTCATGCTGCAACACCGCGGCAGCGCGCGCCGGGGCCAGCAGCAGCATGGCCGCTCCGGTGGACAATATGTCGATGAGCCGCAGCCCCTCTGCCCCCACTGTCTCGGCCGGCACTATGATAAGGGGGTTTTTGGCCGCCAGTACCACCGGTACGCCTCGCCTGACCTCGGCAATGGCCCGGTGTACGGCCCGCGTACGCGGTGTGCCGAGTGAGGCGCCCTGGGTCTGATCGATGCTCGTCATTGCCATCACATAAGTCCAGCCACGCCGGTTGGCCAGAGAGGCTGACAGATGGAATTAATAACGTTATGGTCACTGTAATTATAAGGAGATCCTAGATGGCGGGTCAGCGGCCTATTCTCGTGGTGGATGACGACACGGCTTTACGCACGGCGCTGATCGAGCAGCTGGAATTGGATGGCGAGTTTGCACCGCAGGAGGCGGATTCCCTGGCGGCGGCTGAAGCGGTGCTCGACACCGGGGCCCGTTTCGACGCGGTGCTCCTCGACGTTGGCCTGCCGGACGGCGATGGACGAGATTTTTGCCGCAAATTGCGTGAGCGCGGGCTGAAGGCGCCGGTCATCATGCTCACCGCCTCGGCTGATGAAGCGGATGTGGTGCGCGGCCTCGAGTCAGGGGCCAATGATTATATAGCGAAGCCCTTCCGCATCAACGAGTTGCTGGCCCGGTTGCGGGCGCAGATGCGCGCCTTCGAGACCTCCGAAGATGCGGTCTTCCAGATCGGCCCTTATAGTTTCCGCCCCTCGGCGCGCCAGCTCCTGGATACGAATGGCCGGCGCATCCGCCTCACCGATAAGGAGGCTGCGATTCTGAAATTCCTTTACCGTGCCAGTGGCCGGCCGGTGAGCCGGCAGCTGCTGCTGGGCGAAGTCTGGGGCTATAATGCCGCGGTCACGACGCATACGCTGGAGACGCATATCTATCGCTTGCGCCAGAAAATCGAACCCGACCCGGCTGTCTCCCGCCTGCTGATTACCGAGGGCGGCGGTTACCGTCTCAACCCTTAATCCGCTTCAGGCAGAGCTCGAAAATCTCCAACGACTCGAAGGGGCGCGAAATACCATCCGGCGGCAGTACAAGCCCGCCGGGAAGTGCTCCTTCGATCATGAGATTATCGGCCAGGCCAAAATCCTCGACCGTGATGCCGGGCAGCGGGTCCGGCAGCAGCGCCATTTGTTGGCGCGCGCGGGCGGCAAACCCCTCGGCGCTGTTGGAATAGCCATAGGCCGGCTTGGCCTGGCCCAGGAACCAGCCCAACTCGACCAGCGTGCCGGCATCGGCCGAAGTGCTGCGAAATGGCGTCAGATTGGCGATGATGATGTCGCAATCACGCATCATCTGTAGGTCATCGGCAAAAATTCGCCGCCATAGCTCGGCCGGGGGCAGGCTCAGGTCCAGGCCGGGATTGAACGGCGCGATACCAGTCAGCCCATATGCCGCGCACAGGGCAATTTTTGCTCCGGCATGCGCCGCGGCATTAGGCAAAAATACATCGGGGCCGGCAAGATAGGCTTTTCGAGTCATGCTGCCATGATGCCTGCAATTCAGCGCAGTGAAAAATGCTTGCCCGGGAGTGCTGCCAAGGCAGGCTGTCCCGCCGCCTCGCGCAGCACCGGTGGCAATTTGTCATACACCATCGCCGACCAATCCGGATCGATCCAGCTTGCGCCGTTCCACACCATATCCACGCGGCAGAATTCCTCGCGCAAGCCGCGCTCTGGCAGTAGGTGGCGGTAGAAGCGGAATTTCGCCGCCAGCCCGTTCACCTGGCGGATCAGCTCGCGATGCTGCGCCAACCGGTGCCCGCCATCCTGAAACAATTTTGCCGCTTCGGGCTCCTGGAGCAGAAGACTCTCCCGCGCCAGCTGCGTCGCGATGGTACGGAAAATCTCGTTGGATTTCAGCGCCAGCCCGCCCCAGGGGTGGGCGAGGCAGATATGAAACATGTCGTCGGCTAGGCAAAAGCTGACCATGCAGTCGAGCTCGCCAAAGCGGCGCCAGGATGAAATGGTTGTGCCGGTTTCGGCAAACGCTGTCAGCCCGACCGGCTGGCCGGTTTCCAGCCGGAAACGCTGCTCCAGCGTACCTTCCCGCTCATCGCGCAAGGCATATTCATAGGCAGTGTCTACCTCTTCCACGCTGATGAAAGCATCCATCTCGCGGTCCAGAGCAAATCCATCCCGGGCTTCCGTCAGGCTGCCAAAGCGCCATTTGGCGTAGGCGGCAATGGTCTCGAATTGCATGCGCCAGGCAGCGCGTTGCGCCGCCTGGGCCGCGTCCAGCCATGTCAGCGCATCACGATGCGCCGCGCTGCCGAAGGGGGCTGCCGCCTCGCCCCGGCGTGCCGCGGTAAGTGCGGCCTCCGCGCTGGCGAGCTGATCGTGCCAATGGGCTTTATAGAATGGGTTGCGGGCCACGATCGCCTCAGATGTTGCGGCCGGTTTCCCGCCGCAACAGCTTCATCAGCCCCTCAAACGCCTCATCCAGCGTCTGGCCGCTGGTTTTGAAGGCGAGATCCGCCTTGGCGTAGTAGCCGGCACGGCTTTCCAGCGTCAGCCGGATGTCATCCACACCATTGCGATTGCCCGGCATGGAGCGCTGATCGCCTTGCGCCAGCACGCGGGCGTAATGGTCCTCGGGCTCGGCCTGCAGCCAGAGCGTGAGGCAGTTTTGCAGCAGCAGGCCAAAGGTGGCGGTATCGCCCACCAGCCCGCCGGCGGTGGCGATGACGCAGGCCTGATTGTCGCGCAACGTCTCCTCCAGTGCCTGGCGCTCATAGCGCCGGTAAGCGTTGGAGCCGTAAAGGGCCTGAATTTCGACCGGGGCGCAGCCTGCCAGCCGCGTGATCTCGGCGCGCAGCTCGATAAAGGGCACACCGAGCTCATTCGCCGCCATCTGCCCCAAGGTCGATTTGCCGGCGCCACGCAAGCCGACCAGTGCGATACGGTCGCGCCGGCCCTGTGCCGCGGTGCTATCGCCAAATAATTCCGACAATGCTTGGCGTGCTCGCGCCAGCTCCGCCCCTGTACGGTCATGCAGCAAGCGGCGGACCATTAGCCACTCCGGAGAGGTCGTGGTTTCATCCCCCAGCAATTCGGCCAGGGAGCATCCGAGCGCCTGCGCCACCTGCGCCAGCACCAGAATCGAGACATTGCCGATACCGGATTCGAGATTGGCCAGATGCCGTTCAGACACTTGCGCCTCTTCGGCCAGAATCCGGCGCGTCATGCCGCGCCGGGCACGGGCTAGTTTAACGCGCTGACCCAGGCTCGGTAGCAGCTGGTCGGTATCGGGGAGGGTCATGTCACTGGTTCAATTCGGGAGCCATGCGGCGCGTTAGCAATTTTTTGCCGCAGAACAAAGAGGGATGGCCCCCGAAATTGCACTATCTTGCACGATCCTGCAAGTTTGAAGTGTGTGAAGGAGCAAGGCAGGCTCCTGGCCGCCGCATTACGGCCTGCCCTTGGCAAGCCATGGGGCCGATGCCATGTCTCAGCCATGAAAGAAAATTATGATCCGGTCGGCTGGCATGGCACGACCATTCTCTCCGTCCGGCGCGGCGACCAGGTTGTGGTGGCAGGCGATGGCCAGGTCTCACTTGGCAATACCGTCGTCAAAGGCAATGCGCGTAAGGTGCGGCGCATCGGCAGCGGCAATGTCATCGCCGGTTTCGCCGGCGCCACTGCCGATGCTTTCACGCTGCTGGAGCGGCTGGAGAGCAAGCTCGAACGTTTTCCCAACCAGCTGGAGCGTGCCTGCGTCGAGCTGGCCAAGGATTGGCGCACGGATCGTTATTTACGCCGCTTGGAGGCCATGCTGATCGTCGCCGACAAGGACCATGGCTACACGCTGACCGGCAATGGCGACGTGCTGGAACCATCGGACGGCGTCATCGCTATCGGTTCCGGCGGCAATTATGCCCTCGCTGCCGCCCGCGCGCTCATGACCGTGCCTGATCTCACGGCCGAGGAAATCGCCCGCCGGGCGATGAAGATCGCCGCCGATATCTGCATCTACACTAACGAAAACCTGATTGTAGAAACCATATAATGGACGCTCCTGTTTATTCCCCCCGCGAGATCGTCTCCGAGCTCGACCGTTTTATCATTGGCCAGAACGACGCCAAGCGCGCCGTGGCCATTGCTTTGCGCAACCGGTGGCGCCGCTTGCAATTGCCCGAGGAGATGCGCGACGAGGTGGTGCCGAAAAACATCCTCATGATCGGCCCAACGGGCTGCGGTAAGACCGAGATCGCCCGGCGCTTGGCCAAGCTCGCCCAGGCGCCTTTCATCAAGGTCGAGGCCACCAAATTCACCGAGGTCGGCTATGTTGGCCGCGATGTTGAGAGCATCATCCGCGATCTCGTCGAAGCCAGCATCACCATGCTGCGCGAACAGAACCGCAAAGGTGTTGAGGCAAAGGCCGAACTTGCCGCCGAGGACCGCCTCATCACCGCGCTGGTGGGTGAGGGGGCTTCCGCCGACACGCGGGTAAAATTTCGCCGCATGCTGCGCGCGGGAGAGCTTGAGGATAAAGAGATCGAGATTTCCCTTACCGAAGGCGCCGGCCAGCCGATCGGCATGATCGATCTGCCCAACATGCCGCAAGGCGGGGCTATCAACCTAGGGGATATGATGAAGGGCATGTTCGGCCGGCAGGCGCAAAAGCGCAAAATGCATGTGCCGGATGCGCGCCGTGCCCTGGCCCGCGAGGAGGCTGACAAGCTGCTGGATACCGAAGCCCTGACCAAGGATGCTCTGCATCATGCCGAGCAGAACGGCATCGTCTTCCTTGATGAAATCGACAAAATCTGCGCCAAGACCGAAGGCGGGTTTCGCGGCGGCGATGTTTCGCGCGAGGGTGTGCAGCGCGATTTGTTGCCGCTCATCGAAGGCACCACGGTTTCGACCAAATACGGCCCGGTGAAGACGGATTTTATCCTGTTCATCGCCTCCGGTGCTTTCCACGTCGCCAAGCCGTCGGATCTGCTGCCCGAGTTGCAGGGGCGCCTGCCGATTCGTGTCGAGCTGAACTCCCTGAGCCGCGATGATTTCAAACGTATCCTCACCGAGACCGAGCATTCCCTGTTGAAGCAGTCCACCGCATTGCTCGGCACCGAGAATGTGGCGCTGACCTTCGCCGATGACGCGGTCGATGCCATCGCCGGCCTTGCTTATGACATCAACGACCGTATCGAGAATATCGGTGCCAGGCGTCTGGCTACGGTTATCGAGCGCATGCTTGAGGAGATCAGTTTTACGGCTTCGGATCGTTCGGGGGAATCGGTAGTTATCGATGCCGCCTATGTGAACGAGCGCGTCGCCCCGCTGGCGGCCAAAGGGGATTTGTCGCGCTTTATACTCTAGCGGTGAAAATGCCTGGCGACTCAACCCTGGCGGCTTTGAAGCTTGCAAAAAACTAAGCTAAGGTGGCTGACATGGGGAACCGGTTAGCTGGCGTAGTCACGGCGGTAACAGCACTTACGGCGCTGGGTGTGGCGTATTTCGCGCAATATATCCTGTTGCTAACGCCGTGTGAGTTGTGTCTATGGGAGCGCTGGCCCTACCGCATCGTCGCCGTGCTCGGCCTGCTTGCTGCCATGGGCCGCCCGCGCACCACCTGCATATTGCTTGGCCTCGCCGGGCTGGTGATGCTGGCCGATGTCGCCGTCGCCGGGCTGCACGTGGGGGTGGAGTTCGGCTGGTGGCCCTCGCCTTTGCCCGAGTGCAACGGCGACCTCACCCCGGGCGCGGTTTTGCCCATGACCCCCGCCACGCCCTGCGACCGGCCGGTCTATCTCATCCATTTTCTGCCCATTTCCATGGCGCAGATGGATATGCTCTTTGCTGCCCTGTTTGCCGCGGCCTTGCTGGTCTATGCCGCACGGCGCAAGATCAGACGCTTCAGATAAAGGCGGTTTTCAAATGAGCGAGCAGGTGAAAAACTTCATCCGTGTCGACCATGCCGGCGAGTACGGCGCCGCACGTATCTATGCCGGCCAACTTGCAGTGTTGCGGCGCGGCCCGCACGCGGAACAAATCAAGCATATGCAGGCGCAGGAGCAGGTGCATCTTGATGCATTTTCCGCGATGATCGCTCAACGCCGCGTCCGCCCCACCGCATTGCTGCCCTTCTGGCACGTTGCGGGCTTTGCCCTCGGTGCTGTTACCGCCGCCCTTGGCCCAGAAGCCGCCATGGCCTGTACCGTCGCGGTGGAAGAAACCATCGACGAACATTATGCCGTGCAAGCCGCAACGCTGGGCGAAGATGAGGCTGAGCTGGGCGCAACGGTGGAAAAATTCCGGCAGGAAGAGCTGGAACACCGCGACATTGGCCTCGCCCATGGCGCCGAGCGTGCCCCCGGCTACCGGCTTCTTACCGGCCTTATCAAAGCTGGATGCAAAGCGGCGATCAAATTGAGCGAAGTCGTTTAGCCAAGGCGCGCTCCGCATATCAGCATCCCGGCATGTATCCTGTCCTTTTGCCGCATTGCGGCATAGGGGATCAAAATGTCGGCCAGCATCGCCCTTGAAGACGGACTTGCCCCCGCCCAGCGCCGCTTTGCCATGTTCGGCATCGCGCTGGCCGTGCTGCTCTCGGTGCTTGATTATGCCGTGGTCAACGTCGCACTCCCCACCATCGCACGCAGCATTCATTGCTCGGATTCAGCCGCTATCTGGGTCATTAATTCCTATCAGCTTGTTAGCCTCATTGCCTTGCTGCCTGTGGCGGCCCTAGGCGACAGAATCGGCCATGCGCGGATGTGCCGCATTGGGCTGGTGCTGTTCGTATTTGCCTCGGTACTCTGCGCGATCTCGCGTACTCTGCCGGAGTTGGCGGCGGCGCGGGCGTTGCAGGGATTTGGCGGTGCCTGCATCCTTGGTGTCAACGCGGCACTGCTGCGCCATATCTACCCCTCCAACATGCTTGGGCGCGCCATCGCGCTCAATGGCCTTGTCATCGGGCTGGGTGTGGCGCTCGGGCCCACAATCGCCGCGGTGGTGCTGGCCGTCGCCTCCTGGCCGTTTCTCTTCTACATTAATTTACCGCTGGGTGCCGCTGCCCTCTGGTTCGCCTTCACTGCTGTACCGGCCACGCCACGCCGGCCCAGAGCGTTCGATTATCTCAGCACGCTTCTGCTGGCCTGCGCCATTGGTCCCCTGGTGATAGGCGGTGACCGTTTTGCCCATGCCAGCTCGCCGGTGCTGTCCTTGGCGCTGATCGGCTTTGGCGCGGTCAGTTTTTTACTCCTGGTGCTCCGTCAACTCGGCAGGGCGGAGCCGCTTCTGCCAATTGACTTGCTCGCCCGCGGGGGGGTTTACCGCAGCCTTCTTCACCAGTTTCTGCGGTTTTGTCGCCTCGAATTTTTTTATAATTTCGATGCCTTTCGCGCTGATGAACGTGCTGCACCGTGGGCCCGTCGCCACCGGCCTGCTCATCACACCCTGGCCTGTCGCCATCATTGTGGTCGCCCCTTTTGTCGGCAGGCTGGCTGATCGCTACCCAGCGGCGGTGCTCTCCAGCATCGGTCTGTGCATTTCCGCCACCGGTTTTCTGCTGTTGCGGCTCATGCCGGCCAATCCTGGTGATTTCGACATTGCCTGGCGCATCTTTATCGCCGGTGCCGGGTTCGGGCTGTTTCAGCCTCCCAATAATAAAGCCATGCTCGTCACCGCCCCGCTTGCCCGTACCGGCGGCGCCAGTGGTATGATCTCGGTTGCCCGTTTATTTGGGCAGACGGTGGGTGGCATGCTGGTTGCCCTCACCTTGGGCCTGGCCCATCCCGCACCCACACGCACCTGCCTCACCCTCGCCACCGCCACGGCGCTGCTGGCCGCGGGCATCAGCGTATGCCGCCCACGCGGCACCAGCCTCAGCTAGGTTTCGTCACCAGCGCTTCGGCGCAGGCATCCAGAATTGCAGCACTATCAATCTCATATTCCTGGTACAGGCTGGCAATGTCACCGGATTGGCCGAAATGATCCGGCCCTAGCGCCATCACGCGTTGCCCGCGTACCGCACCCAGCCAGGCATGTGCCGCCGGATGTCCGTCTAAAATCGAAATGATCGCTGCTCCAGGGGCAAGTGGTGCCAGCAATGTTTCGATATGCGAGCTGGCTTTCCCTCCCAGCCGCCGTTCCCGCTGCGCCTGGCGCCACCCGGCATACAACCGGTCCGGGCTGGTAATGGCGAGCAGCCCGGCCTCGGGCATGTCCTCCTGCAGCATGGCAAACGCCTTTTCCGCCTCACCGGCCAGCGCGCCCTGATAGGCGATGGCGATACGTGCCCCTGGTGCTGGTGGGCGCACCCAATGCGCTCCCGCAATCACATGCGCTGCATCCAGCGCGCGCTCTGGCTGTGGCAGCACCAAATTGGAAAGCCGCAGCCATACAGCGGAGCCATCCGGTCTCTGCATATGCTCGAACGCATGCCGCAGCAGAATTGCGAGCTCATCGCAATAGGCGGGTTCGAAGCTTGCCAGCCTATCCTGCACAATGGCCAGCAGTGGCGTATTGGTCGCCTGATGCTGCCCGCCCTCACGCGACAAAGTGATGCCGGATGGCGTGGAAATCAGTAGAAAACGCGCATCCTGATAGCAGGCATAAAACAGCGCATCATGCCCGCGATTTACAAACGGATCGTACACCGTGCCCACCGGCAGCAGCCTTGAGCCATATAGATCATGCGCCAACCCTGCGGCACCCAGCAGCAGAAACAGATTCTGCTCGGCAATGCCAAGCTCGATATGCTGGCCCGAAGGGTCGGTGCCCCAGCGCTGCGCGCTCGCCAGCTTGCCGGACCGAAAAACATCCTCGCGCACATGCCGGTCGAACACGCCGCGCCGGTTGATCCAGGGGCCGAGATTGGTTGAGACCGCAACATCTGGGCTGGCGGTGACGATGTGGCGCGAGAGCGCGGCACTCTCTCCCTGCGCCCGGCCGATCTCGGAAAGAATTTCGCCAAATCCGGTTTGCGTGCTCATCCGCCTGCCGGTAATGCGCGGCTGCGGCAAGGTTGCAGGCACTGGCACAATATCAGCTGGCAGACGCCGGCCCGTGGGCGTGAGCGGCGTGGCATAGGGCACGCTGGCTACGAAACGTTCGACCAGGCCTGCGTTGTCGAGCCCTTCAAATTTGCCCCATTCATGCCCAGGCCGCACGCGATGGGCGGCGCGAAATGCCTCCATCTGTTCCAGTGTCATCATGCCGGCATGGTTGTCCTTATGCCCGGCAAACGGCAGGCCATTGCCCTTGATGGTATAGGCGAGAAAAAGCGTTGGCTGGTCAGATTGCGCTGCGGTGCCGAAAGCTTCGGTCAGCGATCCGAGATCATGCCCGGCGAGGTTCGTCATCAGCGCCGCCAGCGCATCATCGGAAAGCGGATCGATAAGCGCCCGCACCGTCTTGCTGCGCCGCATGTCGTGCAAGATCGCTTCGCGCCATGCCGGCCCTCCTTGAAAGGTCAGCGCCGAATAGATCGAGTTCGGGCACTCATCGATCCAGCCGCGCAGCGAAAACCCACCCGGCCGTGCGAAGATCTCCTGCAATTTGCGGCCATATTTCAGCGTCACGACCTTCCAGCCCATGTCGCGGAACAGGCCTTCAAAACGGCCGAACAGCCGGTCAGGCATTACTGAATCCAGACTCTGGCGGTTGTAATCCACCACCCACCAGACATCGCGCACATCATGCTTCCAGCCCTCCAGCAGGGCCTCGTAAATATTGCCCTCGTCCAGCTCCGCATCGCCGGCGATGGCGATGTTGCGGGCCCGCGGCAGGCCGGGCTGGGCGAGCTGGTGCGTGTGGGCGTAATCCTGGATCAGTGCGGAAAAACTGGTGAGCGCGATGCCGAGCCCGACCGAACCGGTTGAGAAATCAATTTCCGCGCCATCCTTGGCGCGTGACGGGTAGGCTTGCGCCCCGCCGAATTGCCGCAAATTCTGTAAATTCTCCAGGCTCTGGCGGCCAAACAGATAATTAATGGCATGCAGCACCGGCCCGGCATGCGGTTTTACCGCCACGCGGTCCTGCGGCCGCAGCGTATCAAAATAAAGGGCGGTCATGATGCTGGCGACGGAAGAGCAGGAGGCCTGGTGGCCGCCGACCTTCATAACATCCGGATTGGGGTGGATATGGTTGGCGTGATGGATCATCCAAGAGGCAAGCCACAACAGCTTGCGCTCGATTTCCGCCAAAGTCTCCAGTTTCCCCAGGCCTTGGGTGATCGGCCGTATTTCGTTCATACGGCCAGATTAGCCCAAAGCCCGGGGCGAGGAAAATAGTTACTACTGCGCCGAGCCCGCGATGATGCTGGCGATAATGCCGGTGGTAACAGCGATCATCACAAATTGATTGCCAGACTGCACCCATTCATAGCCCGAGGGGGGCTCATGCAGATGGTGCTGGCGCCAATCCACCGTCTGGCGGCCGCCGTTATAATGGTCACCCTGATGCCAGTTCCCATGCGACTGGTTATTGGCCTGATGCTGCTCGGGCGGGTGAGACGGCTGCTGATGCTGCTGATTTTGCGGCCCATGATTGTTTTGGTCGTGGTTCTGGTCGTGCTGAGGCGGACCCTGCTGGGCCATGGCCGGGCCGGCGAGCATGGCCAGCGCCGCAGCCATCCCGATGGTTTTTCGAAATATTAATTTCATGTGAATGTTCCTTCAATTTTTTCATCAAGTGGCACTGCATGAATGTGCAATGCGCTATATGGGGGTGACGGTGAGAGTTACAGCCGGTGCGGGATCAGTAACCCCGGCCATCGTAATAACGGTTGCCGTAACCATGAGTTGCGTGCCACCAGGCTTCATGCCGCTCATGCGCGCGCCACATCGCCTCACGGTGCTGGCGCCAGCTATATTCATGATGCGGCGCATAGCCGGGCTGGCCGCCGTAATAGGGTTGGGCCAGCGCCGGACCGGCAAGCAGGGCCAATACGGCGCCAAGGCCGATACTCTTACGCAGAAGGGATTTCATTTGGGGGTTCCTTCACATTCTCGGGCTGGTGGCGCCATCGGCGCGCGGCCTCGATTGCGTCAGAATGACTGTCGAATATGGCGAAACCGTGCCACACCGAAATTAGAATTGTAACAAAAAATGTCCTGCGCCGGCGCTATGCCAGCGCCGCCATCACCTCCGGAATCCGTTCAGGCAAATCCTCAGCTAATAGTCCCGGCCCGGCTTTGTTCGCGGCCTCCCCATGCACCCACACGCCGGCACAGGCCGCCTCAAACGGCGTCATACCCTGGGCCAATAATGCGGCGGTCAGCCCGGCCAGCACATCACCGGTGCCGCCCGTGGCCAGATATGGCGGTGCGTTGGTATTGATGGCAGCCCTGCCATCGGGTGCTGCAATCACCGTATCCGCCCCTTTTAGCACCACCACCGCCCCGCAGCGTGCGGCGGCCCGGCGCGTGGCTGCAAGCCTGTCCGCCCCAATCTCTCCAAATACCCGCGTAAACTCTCCGCTATGCGGCGTAATGACAGTCGCCCCGCATAATTTCTCCGGCGCACCGGTGCAGGCGGTCAACGCATCCGCATCAGCCAGTATGGTCTTGCCGCCAACCGCCAGCAAACGGGCAAGTGCCTCGCCCGCGGTTGCGATGCCAAGCCCGGGCCCCACCACCCAGGTATGGCGCCGTTTATCCTGCAACAGCATTTCTAAGGAATCCGTGCGCAGGATCAGCCCAGCCTCGGGTAATACCGCCGCTGTCTCCGCAGCCAATGTCACCATGCCCGCCCCAGCCCGCCGCGCGGCGGCGCAGGCCAGGCGCGCCGCCCCCGGCAGACTACCCGCAAGCACCGTCACATCACCCGCCGTATATTTATGGCCTTCCGCCGTCCGGCGCGGCAGAGTGAACAGGGCAGGGGTGTTCTCCCAGGCCTGCGCCTTTATCTCGTCCAGCACCCATTCCGGCATGCCGATCTGCCGGAGCAGAATTTCGCCGCATAAACCCCGGCCCGGATAGAGCACATGTCCTGGTTTCTTGCGGAAGAATGTCACCGTCAGCTCTGCCTGCGGCGCGTAACCGCGCACTTGGCCGGTGGCGCCATCGAGGCCGGAAGGCACATCCACCGCTACAATCCGCCTGGCCGCCTGTAGCAATTCCATTGCCTTGCCCGCCACATCTCGCTTCAGCCCGGCACCGAACAGCGCATCGATGACCAGTTCCGCCCGCTGCACGTCGGCAAAACTGGCATCGGCCAGCCCCAGCACCCGCACCGGCCAGCCTTCCAGCGCCAAATACCGCGCCGCCACGATGCCATCGCCACCATTATTGCCCGGCCCCGCCAGCACCAGCACGCGGCACGGCCGGTAGCGTTGCAGTATTGCCCGTGCCACCGCCCGCCCGGCGGCATCCATCAGCGCTTCGACATTACCGGCCAGCGCATCGGCGCGTCCCATTTCCTCAGGCGTTAATAGCTCGTTCACAAAAACCTCGTTCATAAAAACATTGGGCCTTTTCAATGAATGTGCCATTGATGTTGCAGTGCGGTGTGTGGGATTCTCCGATGGGCAAGGTTATCGCGGTTGCACAGCAAAAAGGGGGCGCCGGCAAGACCATGCTGGCCGCCCAGCTCGCCGTGGCTCTCACCGAGAGTGGCAGCGTCGCACTGGTTGATATCGACCCGCAGGGTAGCCTTACCATCTGGGGCAAGTTACGCGCCACCTCGCCCAAGGCGGTGCATACCATAAAGGTGGAAACCATCGCCGGCTGGCGTTTGGCCGCCGAGGTCGAAAAACTGAAAAAACTCATGATTACGTTCTCATAGACACCCCGCCCGTGATCGACAGCGATGCCCGCCGCGCGATTCGCGGCGCCGATCTGGTGCTCGTTCCGCTCAATCCGGCCCCGCCGGACCTCTGGGCCGCGGAAGGTACGCTGAAATTAGCAGCCCAGGAGAAACGTAATACAGCACTGATATTCAACCGCGCCCCTACTGCCTCGCGCTTGCGCAAAAAGCTGGAGGCTGAGATTGCTGCCCGCGGCCTGACCCTGCTGTCTGTGGCGCTGGCGAATCGCGCCGGCTACGCCAATGCCTTCGCCGATGGGTTGGGTGTGACCGAGGCGGGTCCCACGACAGTGGCCGCGGAAGAGGTCCGTGAGGCGGCCAAAGCGTTGAAACTTCTAATAAACGCGTAATAGATGAAAAAAAATGCCCATTGGTGACATTAACCTGCAAGAAACCTCATGTTGTGACTTGCCATGCTGCCCTTTTTTCGCCATGATCTCGTCAGTGGTATGAACAAGCAGGCGAATTTCTGGCCTCATGAATAATGTCAGCCGCCAAGTTTAGGGAGCTAAAAACAGGCATCCAAAGAGGTGCTAGGCCGGTCTTAGGACCGGCCATTTTTTT
>JAMFRU010000054.1 GCA_026224875.1 Acidocella sp. | reverse complement strand
GGCCACATTGGCTTCGGTGTCGAAATCCGCGATCTGACGCTTCAGAATCTCGGAGATTTCGGCTGGGCGGATCTCCATATCAGGCAGCTCCCTTGAGAGAATAATTGAGCCGGTTAAGGCGTGACTTCAAACTCGTATCGTAGATTTTGGTGCCTGCCCGCAGCACCATGCCACCCAGCAGGGTGGCATCGACGCGCTCGGTGAGCAGGACATTGCCGAACCCGGCCTCGGTGAGGCGGGCCAGCAATTGGTTGCGCTGAACATCGTTCAACGCGTGGGCGGTGATCACCGAAACGGGCAGTTCGCCGCGCTTGGCGGCGGCATAGGCGGCAAAGCCCTGCACCAGCGCCGGCAGATCGCGCAGGCGGCGGTTGGCGATGATAACGCCGACGAAATTGCGCACCAGTTCGCCGACACCCTCAGCGCGCAGCGCCTCATTCAGCGCCGGGCCGGTCTTGGTGAGGTCGGTCAGCGGGTTGGCGAGCAGTGATTTCAGCGCGGGTGTTTCGGCGATCAAACGCCCCAGAGCCGCCATTTGTTCGATGACGTCATTCAGCGCACCGCGCTCGAAGCTAAGCGCATACAGCGCCGCTGCGTAACGCGCGGAAAGCCCAGTTTCTCCCGTGCCAATGATCTCGGCCAATATTTTTATCCCGTACTGGTCGTAAACAACGTGATCTCAAACAACAAAGCCCCGCCGGGGGGCTCGGCGGGGCAGTAACATAGGGCATTCACCACAGCAAGGCCGGAAGCGATTGTAACCCTACTTCTAAAGGGTATTTTATCCCTCAATCCCGCTTCAAAGGCACCTCAACCGGGGGCCATTGCTTTCAAGGTCTCCGCCATAACCGGGCTGCCGTCGGAATAACTGTAGCAACTATTGTTCATGCGCGCGTCCGGTGCCGCACCTTCCGCCCGCACCTTGGGCGCACCGCGATTTATCGTCTGGAAGGCCACGGTGCAGAGCGGCTGCAGCAGCTCGCGCAAATGGGTGCAGCCCTCGGCCCCGCCGAGCCGCGCCGACATCTCCTTCATAAAGCCCTTGCCGATGCGCAGGCCCACGAGGCGCTGCATGTTGGGCGCCGCCCCCAGGCAGTAATTATAAGGTGTGGAGTCCATGTTCGTTATCACGTCGCGAATTTCCATATCGGGCGAAATCGTCAGGCGCAGCCACATGTCATGCACCGGCTCGCCGGCGGCAAAGCCCGGGCGCTCTTTCGTGCCAAGGGAATAGGTCTTCACATCGGTGATGTGCCCATCGATGTCGAACAGCCCATCCTCGCGCTCATACCCGCGCAGCGTGATGTCGCGCTGGTGCAGCATTTTTCGGGGGGCGGAGCGTGGTAAAGGCATGGATCTTCCTAATCGTTGGCGGGATACGCCGCCATTAGCCGCTTCTGCTGGCGCCACAGACCGGCCAAAGCCAGCAGCCCCACGGGCTTTAAGCCGCGCGCGCGCATAAACGCGCCGATTTTGAACGACTCGCCGTAATGGAAGAACTGCTCGCGATAGGCCTTGCCGATCGTCATCTCCGGGTCCCAGATATTCGTCGCCTCGGAGGCGGCACCGTTGAACTCGATGATCTTGAAGCCGCGCCCATCGCGCAACGCCTCAAGCGATTCGTAGCGTAGATCGATGCGCGAGAAATATACGTCCTTCACATCGCGCATGATCTCATCGATCCGCGCCTCAAGCGCCGGGGTCACAATGCTCAGCCCGTCCTTGAATGTGGAGCCGCGGCAATGGTTGCCGACAAACACCAGAGTTACCTGCTCACCCAGAGCCGGCACACGGCCGGCCTTGGCGCCCAGCTTGGGCAGCAGCACGTGGGACACTGCATTCAGCCGCTCATCCGCCGCAATAAGCGCTTTCACGCTCCGCCGCCCGTCGCCGGTCACCACCGGCGGGTATTTCAGCGTGACCGAGGTGATGCGCCCGCGCGCCTCGCCGGGGTGGCGGATGTAGAATATTCCGGCCTCGCCCTCATAGGTCACCAGCGCCTGCAATTGCAGGGCGGTGGCGCGGGGGTAGGCAACGAGGTAGGCTGCCAGCTCCGCCTCATCTCGTACCACACGCACGCCCACGCCGTTGCAGCTCATATCCGGCTTGGCGACCACGGGAAATTTCAAACCGGTCCGCGCCATGGCCATCAACGCCACCGGCAAATCCGGGCTATCCGCATGGCCCAGCGTGCTTACCGCGGCATAATCGGCCACCCACGGGCGCGCCACAGGCCCAGCCAAATCGAGGATTTCGTTTTTCGACTCGCCGCAAATCCCCCCGGCGGCAATGCGCGGGTTGGCGAGCGAAGGCAGCGTCGCGCTGCCATAGCGGATGGATTTGAGCACCCAGAACAGCACAACGGGTGTATAAAACAGCCAGCCTGGCCAGAATTCGAAAAACGAGACCGGGCTGCGCCGGGGCCCACGTGGCAGGGCGCCCAGCACCGCTTCGCTCATGCTCAAAGACCCGCTTCTCTCATGGCTTGAAAAACCGCTCCGCTCATAATTTTGTCGTCCTCTTATTATAGCTGTGCGCGGCCAAACGCCCCACCCCAATAATGATGAGCAAAAATACAACAAGCCCGGCCCAGCGCCAAATACCGAGATAATGCATCAACAGGACACCGAGCCGCAAGGAAACATAGAACAGGCCTGATGTCCAAACCAAGGTGGCGGCAATAGCGGCGGCCGCAAACTGCAGCAGCGGGGCATGCAGAAACCCCAGCGTGGTATAGGTCGGCAAACGCAGCCCGGGGATAAAACGGCTGACCACAACAATGGGGAAAACCCGCTGCTTTACCCACTCCTCCCCCAAATCCCGCCGCTGCTTGGGCACCATCCGCCGCGCCCAGCCGTGCTTGCCCGAAAGCCAGCCCAGCCCGTACAGCCCGATATCCCCCAGCACGATGCCCGCATAAAGTGCCCCCAGCGCCACCTCCAGCGAAACAGCCCCACTCGCCACCTGCATCGCAGCCAGCAAAGTCGCCGCATCCTCCAATATAAAGGTGCCACCAATAATCACAGCAGCCTGCAACGGCCATGAAGTTCCGGCATCGGCCAACAGGCCGGCAAAGCTGAGACTAATCATCGGCCAGGGTCATAGAGTTTTTAAGGAAAAAGGCCAGGGGCTCTGCCCCTGGACCCACGGCTATCGCATTTGACCGAGGACCGAGCGTGCGAATTCGTCTGACGAGCCTGCGCGCTTTCGTTTACGTCTGACAGAGATGTCTGGTCGTGCGGACTGCAGGACGTTGAGGGCGAGTTTGCG
>JAMFRU010000053.1 GCA_026224875.1 Acidocella sp. | reverse complement strand
TAGCTACGAGGCAATGCTCGAAGCTTGCAAACAGGCATGGCTCTTCTTGGTCAACGACCCAGCCAGAATCATTTCAATCGGAACAAGGGGATGGGCGTGTGTCAGAGGCTAAGATGACTGGTATAACAACGAGCTGAACCGCGCCGGTGTGCTGCGCGCCGTCATCAACGCCCCCAAAGGCGAAGGCAGCCGTACAGGTTTTTCCGACGGCATCCAGATATACAAGAATTTCTCGCCCGAACTGCGCGCGAAAATCGAGAAGCTGAACGTGATTTACACGCTGGACACGCGCCTCACCAAAATGCGCTTCGGCCGTAATTTCAAAAGCTTTGGCGACCAGGATTTCGAGATGAAAACCGTAGAGGAATCCCGCATCTTCCCGCGCGCCATGCACCCCGCCGTATGGACCCGCAGAGACGGCAATAAAGTCCTGCACGTCGGCCCCTGGATGTCAGTCGGCCTGGAACACCATGAAGACGCCGAAGGCGAAGCTTTGTTCGAGGAAGTCTGCCAGGAACTCAACCGCAAGGCGGACCAGGTTTCCTACTGGCACGACTGGAAACCCACAGACCTGCTAATCTGGGACAACTGGCGCATGCTGCACGCCGTCGAAGGCTGCGACCCCAAATGGGAACGCCAAACCCAGCGCACCACCATCAAAGGCGATTACGGCCTCGGCTATTTCGAAGACGGCAAAAAGATCGGCGAGGTCTTCCGCGAAGTTGCGATGTAAGAGGGCCGCTTTTCAACGCCAGGAGATAATCGACGCATAGAGTTCGGGGTCAACATTGCTACCTGACACAACCACGGAAGTTGCGCGCTCAGTTCTAGGAGCGAGGCTATACAGCACCGCCGCCAGAGCGACGGCACCGCCCGGCTCAACCACAAGCTTGAGCTTTTCGAAGGCAAAACGCATCGCCCCCTTCACCTGCTCGTCGGTCACCGCCAGACCGCCAGAGAGCAGTGCCTGGTTGATGGGAAATGTCATTTCACCGGGGCTAGGGGTCAGCAGCGCATCGCAGATGGAGTAAGCGCCCGCCGCCACCGTCTCGTTCCGGCCGCTGACCAGCGACCGCGCCGTGTCATCATAGGCCGAGGGCTCGACGCTATAAACATCGATCGACGGATCCGCATCCTTGATGGCGGTTGCAACCCCGGCCGTAAGCCCGCCGCCGCCGCAGCACACCAGAACCTGCCCCAGCCCCGCCCCAGCCGCCTCCGCCTGCTGCAAAATCTCCAACCCGACTGTCCCTTGCCCCGCGATAACGAATGGATCGTTGAACGGCGGCACCAATGTCGCGCCCAGTCTCGCCGCCAGTGCCGCCGAGATGTCTTCCCGGGATTCGGTCTGCCGGTCATACAGCACGATTTCCGCGCCCAATGCTTCCGTATTTTCCTTCTTGATGGCAGGCGCGTCGGACGGCATGACGATGGTGGCCCGCATGCCCAGCAGCCTTGCCGCCGCCGCGACACCCTGCGCATGGTTGCCCGACGACCATGCGACCACCCCGCCGGCGCGGGCTGCCTCCTCGATCCGCGCCAACCGATTATACGCCCCGCGAAATTTGAATGACCCCGTGTGCTGCGCGCCTTCGAATTTCACCAACACACGCCGGCCCGCAAGTTCATTCAAAACCGCGTATTCCAGCAAAGGTGTGCGCACGGCGATACCAGAAAGCATCCTCGCGGCACTGCGCACGTCATCGGCATTGATCGCAAACATACTGGGCATTTCATCCTCACACTTCTGGCCTGAACCTGCGGCCTTTTACCGTAGGGGCTGCAAGTACTATACGGGTTGAAAGAAAATTTGGGGATTGCGCGTTCAATGACTGAGACTGTCGCTGCTGACTGGGCTGGACCGCTGCAGGGCATCCGCGTTCTCGATTTTACGCGCGTGCTGGCAGGCCCCGCCGCATCGCTCGCTTTGGCCGATCTCGGCGCCGAGGTATGGAAGCTCGAACCGCCGGGTGACGGCGATGACACACGTCTGTTCCCCCCCTTCCGCGACAAGGAAAGCCACTACTTCCTCGCCATAAACCGCGGCAAAAAGAGCATCGTCATCGATCTTAAATCCGCCGAGGGCGTGGCGCTGGTCAAAGACCTCGCCGCCCAATGCGATGTGCTGATCGAAAACTACCGCCCCGGCGTCATGGACCGCCTGGGCCTCGGCTATGAAGCCCTCTCCGCCATCAACCCGCGCCTCATCTACTGCGCCATCTCCGGCTACGGCATGACCGGCCCCCTGCGCGATCGTCCCTCGTTCGACATCGTGCTGCAAGCCATGTCGGGTGCCCTGAGCGTAAACGGCGAAGCCGGCCGCGCGCCCACTAAACTCGGCATCCCGCTCGGCGACCTCGTCGGCGGCGTCAACGGCCCCATGGGCATCCTCGCGGCCTTGTACGAGCGCAGCGTCACCGGCCGCGGCCGCCTCATCGATGTCAGCCTCATGGACGGCATGATCAACATGCTAGCCTACCTACCCCAACTCGCCTGGTTCACCGAAAAAGACCCGCTCCCGCAAGGCTCCGAACACCCCAACCTCGTCCCCTACGGCATCTTCCCGGCACTGGACGGCTCCATCATCGTCGCCTGCCTCACCAACGGTTTCTGGAAGCGCATCTGCGAAGCCATCGGCCGGCCAGACCTCACCGAAGACCCGCGCTTCAACATCATCCAAAAACGCCGCGACAACCGCCTTCAGGTCAACGAAATCATCTCCGCCTTCACCAGCCAGCGCAATGTGCAAATGCTGGTCGAACTATTCTCCAAATACGAAGTCCCCCACGCCCCCATCCTCGGCATCCTAGAAGCCCTCTCCCAGCCTCAAGCAATAGCCCGCGAAATGGTAGTAGAAACCGAGCACGCCACCTTAGGCAAAATCCCCATAACCAGCCGCCCCATAAAATTCCCAGGCAGCCCCCAACCAACCCCAACAGCCCCGCCAATCCTTGGCCAACACACCAACGAAATCCTCCGCACTGGCCTCGGCCTAACCCAAACCCAAATCGACGGCCTCCGGGCGCTCGGGATCGTGGCGTAAACAAAAGGCGGGGCTCTGCCCTCGACCCGCTGGGGCCTGAGGCCCCAGACCCCCGATAGCTTTAAGGGTTGAAAGGGGCCGGCCCTTGCCTCTGGAAAGGCTGGATGGCAGGCCCCTTTCAAACCCTTAAGTCATGGGATCCAAGGGCCAATGGCCCTTGGTGGGTCCAGGGCAGAGCCCTGGCCTTTTTCCTCGAAAACACCCCGCTACAGAAGCCCCAATGCTGCCAGCTGGCGGCGCAGGTCTTCGGGCATTTGGGCGGTGCTGCTGCCTTCGGTTAGGTCGGCTGGGGCGTCTGTGGTGGAGAGGTAGCGCCAGCCTTGGAAGGCGCGCATGGGGCGGGGTTCCACGCGGATTAGTTCGGGGTGCAGGATCAGGGCGGTGCGGGGGGTGCCGTCGCTATCCGTGGCACGCTCTATGGCGGTCAGGCGTTGGCGGGCTGCTATCGTACCGGTGATGACCCAATAGATAGAGCCGCCGTCCAGGAGTTCGTCCGCGCGTTTGGGGAAGTTGCGGGTTACATGGCGCAAGGGCGGATTTTGCTCCGCCCTTGCTGTTTGCAGCGCCGTCAAGTGCGCAATGTCACGCACACCTACGGCGAGTTTGATCAGATGGATCAGTTCTTGGCCTTATCCACCAGCGCGTTCTTGGAAATCCACGGCATCATGGCGCGCAGTTTCCCGCCGACTTCCTCGATGGGGTGCTCAGCGGTGGCGCGGCGCATGGCTTTGAAATTGGTCTGGCCGACCTTGTTCTCCAGCATCCAGTCGCGGGTGAAGCGGCCCATCTGGATGTCTTCCAGAACCTTCTTCATTTCCTTCTTGGTCTCCGGCGTGATGATGCGCGGGCCGGTGACATACTCGCCATACTCAGCGGTGTTGGAGATAGAATAGTTCATGTTGGCGATGCCGCCCTCGAAGATGAGATCGACGATCAGCTTCACCTCATGCAGGCACTCGAAATAGGCCATCTCGGGGGCGTAGCCGGCTTCCACCAGCGTCTCGAACCCGGCCTTGATCAGCTCGACCACGCCGCCGCACAGCACGGCCTGCTCGCCAAACAGATCGGTCTCGCATTCTTCCTTAAAGCTGGTCTCGATGATGCCGGCGCGGCCGCCGCCATTGGCCGAAGCATAGGAGAGGGCGATTTCCAGCGCATTGCCGGTGGCATTCTGGGCCACGGCAACCAGGCTCGGCACGCCGCCGCCACGCTGGTATTCGGAGCGCACGGTATGGCCCGGGCCTTTCGGCGCGATCATGAACACGTCGAGATCCGCACGCGGCTCGATGAGGTTGAAATGGATGTTCAAGCCATGCGCGAAGGCAAGCGCCGTGCCGGGGCGCATATTGGCGGCCAGGCTGTCACGGTACAGATCGCCCTGGCCCTCATCGGGGGTCAGCACCATCACCACATCGGCCCATTTGGCGGCCTCAGCCGGTTCCATAACCTTCAAACCAGCGCCCTCGGCCTTGGCAATGGCGGTGGAGCCCGGGCGCAACGCGATGGCCAGCTCCTTAACGCCGCTGTCCTTCAGGTTCAGCGCATGGGCATGGCCCTGGCTGCCATAGCCAACGATGACGACTTTTTTGCTCTTGATGAGGTTAACGTCGGCATCCCGATCGTAATAAACGCGCATGACTCTGGTCCCTGCTTTGCTCTTAGAAAAAACGGTAGATAAATACTGGTGGTCAAATACTGGCGGCTCCCTATTACGTTTCCGCCGGTGTGTCACCCTGCTGTGGCGGTCTGGCAGGGTATTTGCTCCGGCAACGCTTCTGGCTCGCGGCTGGGTTGCTGCTGGCAGAACCGCAAAATTCTTGCCTAAGCCGGCCGCGCCATTATAATAAGCATTATACAAAGGATATTTGCCATGCTTACCCTCAAGCTCATCACCATCGGTTCATCCACGGGTGTTATCCTGAGCAAGGAAGCATTGGCCCGCCTAAAAGTGCAAAAAGGCGACACGCTTTACCTTACCGAAATGGCGGATGGCGGCTACCGGTTAAGCCCCTACGACCCCGAGTTCGAGCGGCAGATGCGTATGGCCGAGCAAGTCCTGCATGATGACCGCGAAATATTAAGGGCCCTGGCAAACAGATGAGCCCGCCGTGGCGGTGGATCGCTGCCCCGCTGATCCACGCCATCCACGACCAGCAATTAGCCGAACATGGCGGCGCAGCAGGGGTGCGCGACCAAGGCGCTATCGAATCCGCCCTCGCCCGACCGCGCAATCTTGCCCTGTATAAAGATGCGGACTCCACGGCGCTGGCCGCCGCCTATGCTTTCGGGCTAGCCCGCAACATGGGTTTTATTGACGGGAACAAACGCACCGCCTGGATCGCGGCCCGACTGTTCTTGGCAGATAACGGCGTGCAGCTGGCATTCGATAAAATGGAAGCCGTGCGGATTATTGAGGGGCTCGCGGCAGGTGTTGTCGGCGAGGAGGAGCTTGCTGGGTGGTTGAGGGAGAGGGTGGTTAACGGGCCTTGATCCCTCCTCCGTCATGCCCCGCGTAGGTGGGACATCTACGACTAGCTACTCACACGGGCTATGGCCACTTCCATGAACAATCGATGGTTTTCGGTTCGCTGCACTCATCGGCATGCTTCAATCGGTATTATGTTTCTTTTGAGCCTCTATCACGATCTCATAAATATTGATTAACGAAGACACGACAGAGGCGATCAGCCAAAACCCCTGCTCAAGCAGAGACGCGTTTGGATCGACGCGGACGAGTTTAAATGATGCGTTGAGTTCTTTCGACGGCAAATGAGCGTCGGCAACACGTAAATCATAAGCACCGGCTAAAGGCCCCATGACCAGTCTTGCTTTCTCAGGTGCGATCATCGTCGCAAGGTATTTCTCTAAAGACTTCAGTGATCCTAGATTTTCGCCTTTCGAGGACGGAAGCATTTTTTGAATTGCGGCGGCGTCAATGCGATCAGCCAATAACCGCATTAAATCCTTGGCTAGCGCAAATACTCCGCTCGGTTCAAGTGCGCGAAATCTACTTATAGATTTGAGTAGCTCTGCCGTTGCCGTGTGGGGCCGAAATAAAGCAGTCCCTATGCCTTCATGAAAAACCTTGTCCAATCTATTTAAAATTTTGGACAAAATTTCTTCTGGAGCATTGGTTTCCGCGACCTTTGTTGCCATTTGGGCCGACAAAAGCTCTTTCGATACCCCACCCTCTGGCGCCACGTTGTAGCCCGCCCAGATTCTTTGCTGCCACAGCGGCAGCTTTGCAATATCGTAGGCGTAGACTGTAATCAATCCTGATGCATTAATCCCGAAATGGGTCGAGTCGTTCGGAGAACACGCGACGCCACCGGTCTCTTGAGTATACCACCGCAAGCTGCCGCCGCGATGCTTCATGAGTGCGGGAACAAGGTCGGGACGAAACCAAAGCCATCGCGGGTTGCGTTCGTCTTCCAGGTCTTCACTTGAGAGGCGCGTACCAACGGCATCTACGATATAGTGAATACCTGTGGCGACGCTGTCTCGCCGAACACGCGGACTTTGCTTGCTTGGATCGATTTCTTCATCGCGCCACAGCTCGCCACTGACACAATAAACCTGGCGCCCCTTACCCTCACCCGTCCACGACTGATGAGCTGTATTTGAAGCGGTTTCTGGTCCTGGGAGAGGCACGTCCTCGTCTGGATCGACGTCAGTACGGCTCATGTTGAACACGGCATAACTGCCGCTTCCGAAACCTCCACCTTCAACAAGAGGTATAACTCGAAGCTCGAATCTATCGTTGTCGTTCTCGAACTTTATTTCTTCCGAAGATCCAGCCTCTGCAGGATCTTCAACTATTACCGTGCGGCTACGATACAGCGAAATACGCAAGAACATATTTCTGGCGCAGAGATAATCACGAAGATACTCATTACGAATCTCAAGAGAAACTGGACTATTTCCGCTATCCTTGCGAAGTTTTGCCACCACGCAGTAATCTTCGTCAGGACAAACCCATTCGTCGCCTTCGCGCATAAGACCCAACGCGAAAACAAGGTCTTGATTAAGATGCCATACATTTAGCTCATCGGCATTGAAAGTCTGAACAAGTACGAGGTCAATGCCAAGATCAACCTCATCCTCATATTGATAAACGTCCACGGGCTTATAGTATTCGCTAGTAGCCCAGACGCGTTGGCTGTGCCCAATTCCTATATCGGGCCAGCGGAGAGATTTGGCCTTTTCACGGTGGTCTATGGGGAAGACAACGCTGCCGACGCCCAAAAACTCGTCCTTGTAACCCACATATCCATAAGAACCTTCGTGAGTTATGCGCTCGGACACGCGAAGCGGAATCCAGACAGCATCGGAGATGCGTCTTTTGCGGATGTCCTTCATTTCAAACCAAGTCTTATCCATGCAGTTAATATAGCCGAACCTTCCTTTGCTTCGATACAGCTATAAGTAAAAGGGGAGCGCCCTCTGTTTGTGGCCAGCTTGGTATGTCTGGCAAACCGGTTCCCCGTCACTTTCCCCGCGCTTGATCTGATGCTCACACGAGGCAGCAAGGATGGCCAGAGCAACGCAAAACCGACGCCTTCCACATCCCGGCCCCGTTGATGGCTAGCGCCATCCTACCCATCGACTGACCGTTCGGAGACACCCGGGCTGGTTCGGCCCTAGAATGCCATCCCGTCACGCCATCTATCCAATATCGCCGGACAAACATCCAATAACGTCAGCCGGCTTTCCGCCATTTTACCCGATCGTCTTAACCCCGCGGGCAATCGCCGCCACCCCGGTGCGCGACACTTCCGCCAGCCCCACAGGCCGCATCAAATCCAAAAACGCGTCCAATTTGTCCGTTGCGCCGGTCAACTCAAACGTAAAACTTTCCGTCGTCGCATCAATCACCCGCGCCCGAAAAGCATCCGCCAGCCGCAAAGCCTCGGCGCGTTTTTCGCCCGTTCCCAGCACTTTTATCAGCGCCAGTTCACGCGACAGATGCGGCCCTTCGGAGAGATCCAGCACCTTATAAACCGGCACCAGCCGGTCGAGCTGCGCCTTGATCTGCTCGATCACCATTTCGGTGCCTTGCGTAACGATGGTGATGCGGCTTTTCGAACCATCACGCTCCACCGGCGCCACCGTTAGGCTATCGATATTATAGCCCCGCCCTGAGAACAGGCCGATAACACGCGCCAAAACTCCGGATTCGTTTTCAACCAGCACTGACATTGTCGCACTGCGCATATCCGTGGCACCCATCAGACGAGCGCCATGCCGGCGTCGGACACGCCGGGTTTGTTGTCCGAAGCGGAATGCTCGGGCCCGAGCAGCATTTCGTTATGCGGAGCACCGGAGGGGATCATCGGGTACACGTTTTCCTTCTCATCGACACAGATATCGCAGATCACCGGACGGTCCACTGCAAGCATTTCGGCGATCACGCGGTCCAAATCCTCGACCTTTTCAGCGCGCAGACCGACGGCGTGGAAACTCTCGGCAAGCTTCACGAAATCGGGCAAAGCTTCCGAATAGCTGGAGGAATAACGGCTGCCGTGCAGCAGTTCCTGCCACTGGCGGACCATGCCCATGTATTTGTTGTTCAGAATAAAAATCTTCACCGGCAGGCGGTATTGCGCCAGCGTGCCCATCTCCTGAATGTTCATTAAAATGCTGGCCTCGCCGGCGATGTCGATAACCAGCGCATCGGGGTGGGCCACCTGCACACCCATGGCGGCAGGCAATCCGTAGCCCATGGTGCCCAAGCCGCCGGAAGTCATCCAATGGTTCGGCTTCTCAAACTTGAAGTACTGTGCTGCCCACATCTGATGCTGGCCAACTTCTGTGGTCACAAACGTTTCGCGGCCGCGCGTGGCCTTGAACAATTGCTCCACCGCGTATTGCGGCTTGATGATGCTGCCCGGATCGCGCTTCTGCGTATATCGCAACGAATTTTTGCTCCGCCACACGTCGATCTGCTGCCACCATTGCGCCAGCGCCGCACGGTCCTGCTGCGTGGAATCTTTCTTCCAGGCGGCAATCAGCCCTTTCAAAACAGCCAGCGCATCGCCCACAATGGCAACGTCCACCACAACGGATTTGTTGATATTGGCGGGGTCGATATCGGCGTGGATTTTCTTGGAGTTGGGCGAGAAGAATTTGAGGTTGCCGGTCACGCGGTCATCGAACCGCGCGCCCAGGTTCAGCATCACGTCGCAATCATGCATCGCGAGATTGGCTTCGTAAGTGCCGTGCATGCCGAGCATGCCGACGAACTGGCCGTCCGATGCCGGGAACGCGCCCAGCCCCATCAGCGTGTTGGTACAGGGAAAGCCGGTCATGCGCACGAATTCGGTGAGCAGGCGCGCGGCCTCCGGCCCGGCGTTGATAACGCCGCCGCCGGCATAGACGATGGGGCGGGCGCTGCGCTTGAGCAACGCCACGGCCTCTTCGATACGGTTCTGATCCGGCTCGGTACGCGGGCGGTAGGAGCGGTGCGGCGCGCTGGAGGGCTCGCGGTAAGGCGCGGGCGCGATCAGAATATCCTTCGGCAGATCCACCACCACCGGGCCGGGGCGGCCGGTGCGGGCGACGTGGAATGCCTCGTGGATCACGCGGACCAGATCTTCCGAGCGCTTGACCAGATAATTATGCTTGGTCGCCTGGCGGGTGATGCCGGTGGTGTCGGCCTCCTGAAAAGCGTCGTTGCCGATGAGATGCGTGGGCACCTGGCCGGTGAGGCAGACCAGCGGAATGCTGTCCATCAGCGCATCGACCAGCCCGGTTACGGCGTTGGTGGCACCGGGGCCGGAGGTTACGAGCACGCAGCCGACCTTGCCGGTGGAACGCGCATAACCCTCGGCGGCATGCACCGCGGCCTGCTCGTGGCGCACCAGGATGTGGCGGATCTCGTTCTGCTGGAAAATGGCGTCGTAGAGCGGGAGTACGGCGCCGCCGGGATAGCCAAAAATGGTGTCCACCCCTTGCGCCTTCAGCGCCCGGAGGATCGCCTCCGCGCCGGAGTTCATCACTTCTGATCCCTGTATCGTGCCGTCCATACTTCTCGTCCTGCCCATTGCTAGGTTTGATCGCTAGGTTTGAGTGGCACGGATTACCCGCTGCGGCGCGGCAGGTCAATCATATTGATTTATAAAATTAGTTAAATTACCAATAAAACTTTCCGAAAGTTGCGTGAAAGAGGCGGTTATTGAATGAATTATTTGCATGGCAGCAGTGTCCACCAGTTTCTGGTGGCGGAACCAGGTCATTTGGCGCTTGGTATATTGGTGGGTGACGAGGATGGCACGGGCGGTGGCGTCCGTCAGGCTGGCCTCGCCGCGCAGGTAGGCCGCCAGTTCCGGCACACCGTGCGCGCGCATTAACGGCAGCGCCGGGTCCAGGCCGAGGGCGAGAAATGCCTCCACCTCGGCCAAAGCGCCGGCTTCCAGCATCGCGTCGAAGCGCGTGGTTATGGCCTCGCGCAGGCTCTCGCGGGGCGGGTCGAGCAGGATCATGCGCAAATTCCAGCCGGTGAGGCGCTCGGTTGGTTGCGCCTGCCACCAGGCCAGGCCGCGGCCGGTGGCGAGCAGCACCTCGTAGGCACGGGCGATACGCTGGCTGTCGCCGGGTTTGAGTTTGGCTGCGGTTTCGGGGTCGAGTTTGGCGTGCAGGGCTTCGGGGCCGAGTTCGGCCAGCAGGGTGCGGGCTTCGGTGCGGGCGGCCTCGCCGGGGTCGGGGATGTTGGCTATGCCGTTGATAAGGGACGAGAAATACATGCCCGTTCCACCGCAGATGATGGGCATCTCGGTTTGCGCCAGCGCGGCCAGAGCGGCTTCGCGCCACCAGGCGGCGTTGGCGGGTTTTTCCGCCGCGCGCACGCCGTATAGAAGATGCGGGGCTTGCGCTTCGTCCTGCGGGCTGGGGCGGGCGGTTATGGTGCGTAGCTCGCGGTAGCATTGCATGGCGTCGGCGTTGATGATCGTGCCGCCCAGCCGCTTGGCCAAAGTAAGGGCCAGAGCCGATTTACCGCTGGCCGTGGGGCCCGCCAGTATTACTGCGGTGCGTTGCCCAATACCGCTCTCTGTCCTACCAGTCGTGCCCATGTCCTATATCGTCATTTTGAGTGCCAATCAGCAAGCCGGCCCCCTTACCCCGGCCTGCGCCGCCCATGCCATGGATTTTTGCTCCGGCATGCATCCCAAATGGCTGTCCGAGCGCCAGGCGGTGGAGTTCATCACGCAAATCCTGCCGGACCGCGCCGCTTTGCTGGCAGCGCTCGACCATAAAGCGGTCGATTTGTTCGTCACCAAATTCCGTGGCCGGCGCAAGGCGGTGCTGGTGGCGGATATGGACAGCACCATCGTGACAACCGAGACGCTGGATGAGATTGCCGCTTTTGCCGGGCTCAAGGAGCAAATTGCCGAGATTACCCGCCGTTCGATGAACGGCGAGCTGGATTTTCCCTCGGCTTTGCGCGAGCGGGTGGCGATGCTGAAGGGGTTGAACCTCTCGGCACTTGAGAAGACCTGGGCCGAGACCAAAATCGCTCCCGGTGCGCGCGAGCTGGTGGCGACGATGAAGAGTTTTGGCGCCACCACGGCACTGGTTTCGGGCGGCTTCACCTATTTCACCTCCCGTGTGGCCGAGGCGTTGGGGTTCGATGAGCACCGCTCCAACACGCTGCTGGATGACGGCACTGCACTCACGGGCGAGGTCGGCGAGCCGATTTTGGACAAGGATGCGAAGCTGGCGGCACTGGAAGAGTTGGCGGCAACGCGGGGGGTAAAACTTCATGCCACACTGGCGGTGGGCGATGGCGCCAATGATCTGCCGATGTTGAAGGCGGCAGGCCTGGGTGTTGCATTTTACGCCAAACCAATCGTGGCCGGGCAGGTGGTCAACCGCATCGAGCATACGGATTTGACCTCGCTGCTGTTCGCGCAGGGATATCCCGCATCGGCGTTTAAGGGGGGAGCGGAATAATGAAGACCAGAGCGGCGGTGGCACGGGCGGCGGGTCAGCCGCTCTCTCTTGAGATTATCGATATCGACGGGCCGAAATTCGGTGAGGTGATGGTCGAGGTGAAAGCCACCGGCATCTGCCATACCGATGACTACACCCTCTCCGGCGCCGACCCCGAGGGCATTTTCCCCGCCGTTCTGGGCCATGAGGGTGCCGGCGTGGTGGTGGAAATTGGGCCCGGGGTAACCTCGCTCAAAAAGGGCGACCACGTTATCCCGCTCTACACGCCTGAATGCCGCAGTTGCAAAACCTGCCTCTCGCGCAAGAGTAATCTGTGTACCGCCATTCGCGGCACGCAGGGCCAGGGGGTTATGCCCGACGGTACTTCGCGTTTTTCCTGCGACGGCGCGCCGGTGATGCATTACATGGGCTGCTCGACCTTCGCCAATTTTACCGTGCTGCCCGAAATCGCACTGGCGAAAGTGCGTGAGGACGCGCCGTTCGATAAGATCTGCTACATCGGCTGTGGCGTTACCACCGGCATCGGTGCCGTGTTCAACACCGCCAAAGTGCAGCCAGGCGATAACGTGGTTATTTTTGGTCTCGGCTGGATCGGGCTCAACGTTATTCAGGGCGCGCGCATTGCCGGGGCCGATAAAATCATCGGCGTGGATTTGAATAACGGGCGCAAAGCCATGGCCGAGAAATTCGGCATGACGCATTTTGTGAACCCCTCCGAAATTGGCGAGGACCTCGTGCCGTATCTGGTGAACCTCACCGATGGCGGGGCGGATTTTTCGTTCGAATGCATCGGCAATGTGAAAGTCATGCGCCAGGCGCTGGAATGCACCCATCGCGGCTGGGGCACGTCCATCATCATCGGCGTGGCCGGCGCGGGGCAGGAGATTGCTACGCGGCCGTTCCAACTGGTCACGGGGCGAACATGGAAGGGCACGGCGTTCGGCGGCGCGCGCGGGCGTACCGATGTGCCGCGGATTGTCGATTGGTATATGGATGGCAAGATCAACATCGATGATCTTATCACCCATGTGCTGCCGTTTGAGCAGATCAACGAGGGGTTCGAGTTGATGCGCCGGGGCGAGAGTATTCGGAGTGTGGTGGTGTATTAAGCCACCCACGGTTTGACTCTTTAATGTTCCGCATGATGATGAGTTTGGGCTGGGCCCCAAGGAGCAGATATGACGAATAGCACTGCGCCGATCCTCCACGTCGTGTTTGGCTCTTCTGCTGCCGCCAGTCTTCGTCAGGCAATAGCGGATTCTGGCCGCAACGATGAGGTTGTTGGGCAATTTGATGCCCTCAATTTCGGACCAATAGACCCACCTGACCCGGTGCTTCGCGCTAAATGGGTCCGCGAAGAGCTGGGCTGGGACTGGGGTGGCGAGTCAGATTCGTCCGGGCTGGATTTTCGCCGCGACGATGTCTTCTGGCACCGGGCAACTACCCATGAAGGCCGAGCCATTGCTTGGTTCTCTCGTCGTTGTACTAGCGAATATACGGGGTTTTTGGAATTTGTGTGGCGTTTGGACGGCAAGCCATATGAGGTCGTCGATATTACCGATGTTTTGGCATTACCGCGTAATACACCCGCCATTCCGCGTTATGCGGTTGCCACCGGCATAGTGTCGCCGCGTGAGTTTTTTACTGACCCATATTTCGGGAGCGTTAAAATACTCGATGCAACAGACGCAGACTTGCACTTGAGCCTCTGGGGCAGGCTACGCCGGGAAAACGCCCCGCTGCGCGTGCTGGAAAACCATACACTCATCTCAGCGCCGCTCGATTACTTCGATGACAGTATCCTCAGCCATATCACGCCGGAATGGCGCAAAGCGGCCCGTGTCGTCGGCGACATTATCGGAGAGTTTTGGGACACACAAGAAATACAACTTGGTGATGATTTCTATTGGTCCCGTATCCAACACCTCGCTGCGGCAGGGCGGGTCGAGGCGCGGGGTGACTTACAATCAATGCGCCTCACGGAAATCAGACGTAAGTCTGAATAATACAAGATATGGGGCGGCGGTTTCCCACCTCCCCATATCTTGGGTGAAGCTGATGATATCCTCGGTCTCATAACCCATGTTTACCCTTCGAGCTAATCAACGAAGGCTTTGAGCTGACGCGCAAGGACGAGAACACCCCCAGCGTGATGGTTACTGAGCCGCCTCGTTTGTGATGCCGTCGAGCGCTGCCAACGCGCCCGGCGGCAGGACGAGTTCGGCGGCGGCGAGGTTTTCCTGCAAATGCGCGAGCGACGATGTGCCTGGGATAAGCAGGAGGTTGGGTGAGCGCTGCAGCAGCCAGGCCAGCGCCACCTGCATCGGCGTGGCGCCGAGAGTGGCGGCGACGTCGTTCAGCGTTGCCGATTGCAGCGGCGTGAAACCGCCGAGCGGGAAATAGGGGACATAGGCGATGCCCGCCGCCGCCAGATCGTCCAGCAGCGCGTCGTCTTCCCGGTGGGCGAGGTTATAGTTGTTCTGGATGCAGACGATTTCGGCGATGCCCCGCCCCTGCGCGATCTGGGTGGGTGTTACGTTGCTGAGGCCGATATGGCGGACCAGCCCCTGGCGCTGAAGCTCGGCAAGCACTGTGAGCGACGGCTCGATCGAACCTTCGGCCGGGCCGTGGACGCCGAACATGGCGCGGAGGTTTACCACATCGAGCACGTCCAGGCCGAGATTACGCAGGTTGTCGTGCACGGCCTGGGTCAGCTCCGCCGGTGCGAAGGCCGGGTTCCATGATGCATCGGCACCCCGCCGCGCGCCGATTTTGGTGACGATGGTGAGGTCGGCTTTGTAAGGGTGCAGCGCCTCGCGAAGAATCTCGTTGGTGACATGCGGGCCGTAGAAATCGCTGGTGTCGATATGGTTGACCCCGGCTTCCACGGCGGCGCGCAGCACGGCCAGCGCGGTGGCGCGGTCTTTCGGTGGCCCGAATACGCCGGGGCCGGCCAGCTGCATGGCGCCGTAGCCCATGCGGTTTACGGTATGAGAGCCGAGGGTGAATGTGCCGGCTTTGCTGATATCGGTCATGCTGGTGTCCTTTGATTGCAAATGAATGCAGCGCGGATATAGGCAGTTCCGGTTTGTTCGATAATATGCGTTAATCGGAACGGCCCGTTCGGAGTAGCGTACAATGACGGAAAATCTTGGCGATCTGAATGCGTTTCTCGCGGTGGCGCGGGCCGGTGGTTTCAGGCGCGCGGCACTGGCCACGGGTAGTGCCGCCTCCAGCCTGAGCGAGGCGGTAACACGGCTTGAACGCCAGCTCGGTGTGCGGTTGCTGCACCGGACCACACGCAGCATCGCCCCCACCGAGGCGGGCGCGCGGCTGCTGGAACGGCTGGTGCCCGCGTTGGAGAGCGTGCAGACGGCGCTCGATGTGGTCAACCATTTTCGCGACCGCCCCGCCGGGCTGTTGCGGCTGAATGTGCCGATAAGTGCGGCACGGCTGGTGCTGCCCTCCATCATTCCACCTTTTCTGGCAGCTTACCCCGATATTCAGCTCGAAGTGGTTGCCGAGGAGAGTTTCGTCGATGTGCTGGCATCGGGTTGCGATGCCGGCATACGCTATGAGGAAAGGCTGGAGCAGGACATGATCGCGGTGCCGATCGGGCCGCGTTACCAGCGTTCCGCCACGGCCGCGTCCCCCGCCTATCTGGCGCGCCACGGGTGCCCGGAACATCCGCGCGATTTGCTGGCCCATGCCTGTATTCGCGGCCGGTTTCCCAGCGGTACGCTGACGACACCCTGGGAATTTGAGCGCGATGGCGAGATTGTGCTGGTTGAGCCAAGCGGGCAGCTGATTGTAAGCGCCGGCGGGGCAACTGATTTGGCCGTGGCCGCGGCATGCGCTGGTACGGGTATCGTCGGAATTTTTGAAGAATGGCTGCGCCCGTTTTTCGCGAGCGGCGCGCTGGTGCCGGTGCTGGAGCCATGGTGGCAGCGCTATTCAGGCCCGTTTCTGTATTATCCGGGGCGGCGCCATCTGCCGGCGCCGTTGCGCGCGTTTGTGGATTTTATTCAGGCCGATTTTATTCAGGCGCCGTCGGCAAATGGCGTGAGTGCCAGCCCGGCCGGGGCGCCTGGTGCGAAAAACACACCGCCCATCGCCGGGTAGCGGCGCTGCATCTCCTCCGGGCGGCCGTGCTTCAGGCTGGTGACGAACAGGCTGGTGAGGTCCGGCCCGGCAAAGCACGGCATGGTGGGGGACGGAACGGGAAAAGCGATTTTTTGCTCCAGCGCGCCGGTGGGCGTGAACACGTTTAGGCACCCCGCGGACACGCCCGCCGACCAATAGCGCCCGGCGGCATCGCAAGCGCCGCCATCGGGCCTGCCGTCCTCCTGCGCCAAGGTCGCTACCCGGCGGCGGTTGCTCATACCCCCCGTCGCCACATCAAAATCCCACACGTCGATCCACGGGCCTCTGGTGTCGGTGACATACATACGCTCAGCCCCAGGCGACCAGGCGATGCCGTTGATGAGGGTGAGGCCGTCGAGTTTGCGTTCGGCCTTGCCGTCCGGCGTGATACGCCAGAGGATGGCCGATGGGGTTTTGTCCGGCAGGTCGTTCATGCTGCCGGCCCAGTAGCAGCCATCCGGGCCGGTTTTGCTGTCGTTCAACCGGTTTTGCGGAAGCTCGCCGGTGAGTTCTGTAAGCACCTCTTGGGCACCGGTGGCGGGGTCGAACAGCAACACGCTGCGGCGCTGCGCCACCAGCAGGCGGCCGGATTGGCACAGGCCGATCGAGGTTACGACCTCGGGGAATAAAAACGGCTTGGTCTGCTTGGTCTGCACATCGTAGGCCAGCACGCGGTTCGCCTCTACATCGGCCAGCCACAGCACATTGCGCTTGGCGTCCCACAGGGGGCTTTCGGCTACCTCTGCCCGCAGGTCCAGGGCTAGGTTAAAAGGTGCATCCAGCAAGCCCATCTATGTTGCCCCTACGGAGAGAGTTTGCCGCCTTTTTGTAAAAAGGCGGCACCCAAAAACTTATTCTCCTATTGGCCGTAGCGGCCTAACAGGGTGCGTAGGGGGTTGGCGCCGGGGTTGCTGCCTTGGCCTTCAACCACAATCTGCCGTGCGGCCAGCTCCTGCCCGTAGTATTTCTGCTGCGCCCCGGAATCATTGCCCAGCACCGAACCGCCCAGCGACACGCCACCGTACAGACCCTGGCTCTTGGAGAAGCTGATGATATCGGCGTTCAGCGCGGTGGACATCGAGCCGTTCACACCGGTGCCGAAAGTGGCGACCGAGATGCCGGCATCGCCGCCGAATTTGAATTGCGAGTTCAGCAGTGCGTTCAGCCCGTCAGTGGTCATGATCAGCATGATCACCTCGGAATTCTGCACGCCGATCTGCAGGCCGAAACTGCCGCTGCCGAGGTTGTACAGCGCCGGATAGGACCAACTGCCGTCGGCGGTGCGGGCTGCCATTACGCAGCCGCCACCCTCGCCACCGAACACCAGGCCGCCGCGAAAAATATTGGGGCAGATGACCACGCCCTTGGCCTTGTGCAGATAGGCCTGGATCTGGCCACCCGAGGAGCCGCCCACCAGGTCTTCAAGGGCCAAAGTGGAACTGTCCACCAGATGCTGCGGGGAATCCGCCAACGCCGGGGCGGTCCACGCCAGAGCGGGGGCCAAGGCCAGGGCAGCCGCAAGCAAGAGACGCTTCATGAGGGAACTCCTTGGAATAGCATTACGCCATTGTTACCGGCCTAACTGGCCCTTGTGCCGCGGTTTCACAAGCCAGAATGGACGGATGCTCATTAACTGACAAGACACGCCAGCCGCGAGAATTATGCTCCAGCTTGGTGAGCGAGATGTTGTCGATTTGCAGACACAAGGCCTGGTGCGGGGTGAGGCCCAGCACATGGGCGCAGGCGGCGCGGATGGCGCCGCCATGGCTGACGACGATGGTATTGCCGCCGGGCACGGCAGTCTCCCGCAACGCTTCCAGCCCGGCGCCGACACGGGCGATCAAATGCGCAAAACTCTCGCCGCCGGGCGGGGTTTCAGCGGCATGGATGGGCCAGAACGGGTGGCGCTCGTCTTCCTGCCGCGTGTCGAAATTGGCGATCGGCTGGCCCTGCAGGGCACCAAAATCCTGCTCGACGAAGGCGCGGTCGATTTGCGGGGTTTGCGTGGGGTAGCCGGCGCGAAACAAAGCCGCGGCGGTAAGCTGGGTGCGCGAAAGCGGCGTGCAGATGAAGCGCGCCGCGCGCGGCAGCCGGGCCGCAAGCGCGGCATAACGCCCGGTTTGCGCTGCCATCGTGTCGTCGCAGATCGGCACGTCATCGGTGCCATACAGATTGGCCAGAGCGGCCGGGTGTACCAGAGCGTGGCGGATGAACCAGAATTTATGCATCTTACTCTCCGATACTGATCAGCGCGCCGTTGATGCGCGCACGGCGGAATTCGCCGGCAAAAATGGCCAGGGCCGCAAGCATCCAGGCCATGTTGAGAACGCTGGCGTAGGCGAGCTTGCCCCAATCCAGCGGTAGGCCGGCGAGGGCTGAGCGCATGCCTTCGAAAATATAGGCTGCCGGGAGCGCCTGGGCGAAAGGCTGGAGCCAGACGGGCAGAGCGGCGATGGGGTAATAGACGCAAGCCAGAGGTGTGATGCCGAATGCGAGCGTCCAGGCGAGGGCCTCGGCACCCGCGCCATAGCGGAACAGGAGAGAGACGATGCCGAGCGCCATCCACCAGCCCATGAAGAGCAGGTTGGCGAAGAACAGTAGCATGACCGGGCCGGGGGCAAAAATATCATAGCGATACAGCAGGTAGGCGATGATTGTGGCGGGAAACAGGCCAACCAATGTCCGAAAGGCGGAAACCACCGCCAGGGCGCCGATGAGCTCGGCCGGGCGTAACGGGCTGACGAACAGGTGGCCAAGATTGCGCGACCAGATTTCCTCCAGAAAGCCGATGGTCACGCCCATCTGGCTGCGGAGCGTGATTTCCCACAGCAGCACGCCGCCGATGAGCGCGCCGGCGGCCAAAGCGCGCGGGCCGGCGTGGGCGTGCGCTATGTAGGACGAGGTAAAGCCCCAGATCAGCATGTTCAAGGTTGGCCAGTAGGCGATTTCGACCACGCGCGGCCAGGAGCGGCGGTACATGCAGATGTGGCGATAGATGAGGCCCCAGATGCGGCGGTTCATAATGCTTCGCTCTCAGTGTTTACCGCTCCGCTGCGGGCTATATCCAGAAACACCTGCTCCAGATCCTCCCGGCCGTAGCGGGTGATCAGCTCATCCGGCGCGCCGCGGTCTACGATTTTGCCGGTTTTCATCATCAGCACCTCGTCACACAGGCGCTCGACCTCGGCCATGTTGTGCGAGGCGAGCAGGATGGCCGCACCTGTGTCGCGCCGGTACGCCTCCAGCATGGTGCGGACGTAATCGCCGGTGTCGGGGTCCAGGCTGGCGGTGGGCTCGTCGAGGAGCAGAAGCTCGGGTTTGTTGATGAGGGATTTGGCCAGTGCGACACGGGTTTTCTGGCCGGCGGAAAGCTCGCCCGCCGCGCGGTTGAGCAGGGTTGTGAGGTTGAATTGTTCCGCCAGCTCCCCGATCCGGGTTTTTAAGCGCTGTACGTTGTAGAGATGGCCGTAGACTTCGAGGTTTTCGCGCACCGTGAGCCGGGCGGGCAGGGCGATATAGGGGGACGAAAAATTCATCCGCTGGAGGGCGGGGAAACGGTCGCGCGCCATGTCGTGGCCCAGCACGGTGATGTGGCCCGAGGTGGGGGTGAGCAGGCCGAGCAACATCGAGATGGTGGTGGTTTTGCCCGCACCATTGCCGCCGAGCAGGCCGAGGATTTTGCCGGGGGCGAGGGTGAAGGAGATGTCGTCCACCGCCAGCGTATGGGTGTAGCGCTTGACGAGATTTTTGATCCGGATCGCTTCCATGGGGGTGGGATAGGCGGGGCGCGGGGCTGTGCCAAGGGGGCTGGTTCTCATGCCGCGCGAACGCCGCTGCCCATCCTGCGGCATACATGCGGGGCAGTCCTTTACAACCGAACACGAATTCGCGATCAGGCTATTTTCTACCTTTACGTGTGATCCAGCGGCCGGTAGCACAATATGTGAAACGGTTAATTTATTAGAACCAATCCGGCACCATAATCTTTAGCCCTGCCATAATCTTTAGCCCTGAAGGTCGCGTAACCCCATGCCCCTGAAAAGAACCGCTCTGATCGGCATTTCGGCTCTCCCCCTTTTAGCCCTTTTGGCCGGATGCACACCACCGGGCGCAGATTTGCAGGCGAATGTTTATCAGGCTGATCAGGTGAACCAGCAACAGGCCGCGGAAGTGGTAACAATCCTTTCAATCTCCCCGGCCAAGGTTGAAGTCGACAACACGCGGGCGCAACAGACCGCGCAAGCCGGCGGTGCTGTTCTGGGTGCTGTTCTGGGCGGCGTCCTCGGCAATAATATGGGGTCGCATAACGGGCTTGCCGGCGGGATTGTGGGGGGCGTCGCGGGTGCCGCGGCCGGCTCACTTGTTCCGGGTACGGCTTTGGTGAATGGCGTCACGCTTGGCTATAATCAGGACGGTAATCTGATGACATCAACACAAGTAGGTGAGCTGTGCCAATTTGCGCCGGGCAAATCGCTTGTTATCGCAACGCAACCAGGTGAAACCCGGATTCAACCAAATGCGGTTTGCCCACCGGCAAAAAACACCTGATCCAGCAATGCATTTTTACGGCGGACACGTCATGAAAAATATTCTTCTGGCATCGTTTTTGGTTGTTCTGCCGGGTTTTTGTTTCGCCCAGACAAGTCAAACGCAGATCACAAGCGGCATCGATGCCATGAGCGCGGCGCAGGACCAGAACCAGGCAAAAGCGGCGGCAGCGGCAAAGGCCGCGGACCAGAAGCAAACCCAGGCAGTCTCTACGGCGCGGGCGCAGCAGAGATCTGTTGAGGCGCGTGCGGCGGCGGCACAAAAAGCCGCAAATGCCGCCGCGGCGGCGCAAGAAAAACGGGATGTTAATTTTCAGGAGACGGAGCGGCAGCTGTTAATTCAGCAGCAGGAAATAGAACTACAGACGGAAAAGACCGATGCAGACCGGGAAAACGATATGATTAACCACGACCTGAGCCAGGAGGACGCGCAAACCGCGGTTATTCAGTCACAAGCGAATGCAGCGACCGTTACAGCGAACGCGAATGCGACCGCTACCGTCGATACAGCGCAAGGCGCGCAATCGCTTATGACTGATACAGGTAAGGCTGAAGTTAAAAAGGCGAGCGGACTGTTTGGAAATTGAGTAAGGGTGGCCGGCTGACAAACGCCATCCGGCCGCCCGTTCAATCGTTCTCTTTCGCCAGCTCGCTATCCACACACCCCGTGCTGGCGCATTCGCGTTCGCGGGCATTTATAAAATCATCGCGCTTGTTGGTCATGCTGACGGCGCAATCCATTGACACGTATTCGTAATCATTATCCGATTGCGTGCACTGGGAATTGCGGTCCTCGATCCAGGCGACTTCGCCCTGTTTCAGGCTGGCCTGCTGGGCTGGATTGAGGAGTTTTTTGAGGGCGCCGTAATCGTCGTTCAACTGGTGGTCGGCCTGGTGGAACACCTGGATGTCGCAATAGACGTCGTCGAACGGGCTGTTGGTGTTGGCGCAATCGGCTTTGGCGCCGGCGGCCGCGACGAGGGCGAAAACGCCCGCCATGATGCATGTTTTTAAGTGCATTACTCTTCCCCTGTTGTTGATCTGACGGATACGATTCCGAAGCATCGTTACCCAACCATATAGTTGCGGCTCGCCGCTGGACAAGCCTGGCCGCCGTTCAACGTGCCCAAGCAGACTCGCAACCGGCGGGTGCTGGGGCTAGAGGCAGGGTGATGGAAACCCTCGCTTTATATATCCACTGGCCGTTCTGCCTGGCCAAATGCCCGTATTGCGATTTTAATTCGCATGTGCGGGAGCGGTTGCCGCAGGCTGAAATGCTTGGCGCATTGCGGGCCGAGCTGGCGTGGGAGGCGGCGCGATTGGGGCCGCGGGTGGTGAATTCCATATTCTTTGGGGGTGGCACACCGAGCCTGATGGAACCGGACTCCGTGGCGCTGCTAATCGAGGATGCCGGGCGGCTTTTTAACCTGGCGGAGGGGGCCGAGATAACGCTGGAGGCTAATCCGACCAGTATCGAGGCGGGCAGGTTTGCGGCGTACCGGGCGGGCGGGGTTAACCGGGTTTCCATCGGGGTGCAGAGCTTTGATGAAGCTTCGCTGAAATTTCTCGGGCGGCAGCATAGTGCGGGGCAGGCGATTGCCGCCATTGAGCTGGGGGCTAGGATTTTCCCGCGGATTTCGTTTGATCTGATTTATGCACGGCCGGAGCAGACCGAGGCGGGCTGGCGGGCGGAGGTGCGGCAAGCCCTTTCATTGGCGGCGGATCATCTCTCGCTTTACCAGCTGACGATTGAAGAGGGGACGAAATTTGCGACCCTTTATGGCCGGGGGGAATTTGTGCTGCCGGAGGAGGAGCTGGCGGCGCGGCTGTATGAGGCCACCGCCGAAGAGGGCGCGCGCTTTGGTCTGGAGCCCTATGAGATTTCCAATTACGCGCGGCCGGGCGCGGAATCCCGGCATAATTTGGCTTATTGGCGCTATCAGGATTACGCCGGGATTGGCCCTGGGGCGCATGGGCGGGTGAGTATTGGCGGCAAGTTGCTGGCTACCTCCCGCCACCGCGCACCCGAGGCTTGGATGGCGCTGGTGCAGGCCCAAGGCCATGGCACCACGGAAGAGCTGCCCGTAACCCCGGCCGACCAGGCGCGCGAGGCGCTGTTGATGGGGCTGCGGCTGGCGGAGGGGGTTTCCATCCCGTATTTTACCGCCCGTACCGGGGTGGCGCTGGAGGAGGCGGTGGAGACGGATATTCTGGCCGCCTGTATTGAGGAGGGTTACGTCACCCTGACCCCGGAGCGGATCACCGCCACCACACAAGGCCGCCACCGGCTGGACGCATTGCTGCCCGCATTGCTGCGATAGTATAGGCACCCGCATCGACTGACCGTATAAGTTGGCGGACCATAAGGATTTCTTGATGCGCTACCAATCGACCCGTGGCTTGGCACCCGAGCTTGATTTCGCCGGTGTGCTGCTGGCGGGCCTCGCCAATGATGGCGGGCTTTATATGCCAGCCAGCTGGCCGCGTTTTTCGGCCGCTGATTTGCGGGCTTTGCGCGGACTTCCATATCCCGAGCTTGCCGCGCGCGTGCTGGCGCCGTTCACCGAGGGCAGCATCGGTTTTGCGGATTTGCAGGGCATGTGCCGCCGCGCCTATGCCGGGTTTACCAACAAATCCGTCGTACCTTTGGTGCAGCTGGATACGAATATCTATGCGCTGGAGCTGTTCCACGGGCCGACTTTGGCCTTCAAGGATATGGCGCTGCAGCTGGTCGGGCATCTGTTCGAGCATGTGCTGGCGGATAAGGGCGAGAAAATCCGGATTGTGGGGGCGACCTCGGGCGATACCGGCTCGGCGGCCATCGCGGCCGTGGCGGGGCGGAAGAATATCGACATCACCATTCTGCATCCCGAGGGCAAAACCTCCGAGGTGCAGCGCCGGCAGATGACGACTGTGCAGGCCGATAACGTGCTGAACATCGCGGTGAAGGGTAATTTCGACGATTGCCAGGATCTGGTGAAGGCGATGTTTGCCGATGCGCCGTTCCGCACCGAGATGAACCTTTCGGCGGTGAATTCCATCAATTTTGCCCGGATTGCGGCGCAAATCCCTTATTATGTGTACGCGGCACTGAATTTGGGCGCGCCGGAGCGCGATGTCGCCGTATCCGTCCCCACCGGCAATTTCGGCAATATTCTGGCCGCCTGGGCCGCCAAGCAGATGGGCGTGCCGATTGCCCGGTTCATCGTGGGGAGCAACCGCAACGATATTCTGGCCCGCTTCCTGAGCGCCAACGACATGTCCGTGCGTGGGGTGGAGGCCAGCCTGTCGCCTTCCATGGATATTCAGCTCAGCTCCAATTTCGAGCGGCTGCTGTTTGAGTTTTTGGGCCGGGATGCGGATTTGCTGCGCCAGACCATGGCGGATTTCCGCAGCACGGGCAAAATGAGCGTGGCCGAGCCGGTGTGGCGCGCCATTGCCAAGGATTTCAAGGCATTCACCCTGTCGGACGAGCAGACGCTGGCCGAAATTGCCCGGCTGTTCCGGGAAGCCGAATATCTGGCCGACCCACATTCCATCATCGGCATTGCCGCAGCACGGGAGCTGGGCCCCATCGGCATGCCGGTGATTGCCGCGGCCACCGCGCACCCCGCAAAATTCCCCGATGCCATCGAAAAAGCGGTGGGCAGCCGCCCGCCACTACCGCCGCATCTTTCCAACCTATATGAGAGAGACGAGAAGTTTATCCGCGCGCCTAATGATTTGGCTGCTATCGAGACATGCGTGCGGAATTTTGCCAACAGGAATGTTAATGTCTGAACAGGTTTGCATCACCACTCTGCCATCCGGCCTCACCGTGCTGACCGAGCGCATGGAGCGGGTGGAGACGATCTCCTTCGGCGCCTATGTGGGCGCCGGCACCAGGAACGAGACCGCTGCCGAGAACGGTGTGGCGCATTTTCTCGAACATATGGCTTTCAAGGGCACCGATACGCGATCGGCTGTGGATATTGCCGAGGCGATCGAGAATGTCGGCGGGCATATCAACGCTTACACCTCGCGTGAGCAGACGGCTTATTATGTGAAGCTGCTCAAGGAAGATTTGGCCCTCGGCGTTGATATCATTGGCGATATTCTGTGTAATTCTACCTTTGAGCCCGATGAGGTCGAGCGCGAGCGCGGCGTGATTTTGCAGGAAATCGGCCAGGCGAATGATACCCCTGATGATATCGTGTTCGACCATTTCCAGTCCGCCGCTTACCCGTCGCAGCCAATGGGCCGGCCGGTGCTGGGCACGGAGCAGATCATCCGCGGGATGAAGCGCGAGGCGCTGCACGGGTTTATGCAGGCGCATTATACGCCTGAGAACATGGTGATCGCCGCCAGCGGGAATTTGCGCCACGAGGATGTGGTGGAGCTGGCTGAGCGGCATTTCTCCAAGCTGCCGCGTGCCGAGCGGGAAGCGCCGATGCCGTCCGACTATATGGGCGGCGAGTACCGGGAGATGCGCGATCTGGACCAGGCGCATATTGTGCTCGGGTTCAACGCGCCGGGCTATGGCGAGGTAGATTATTACCCTTCGATGCTGCTTTCCACCGTGCTGGGCGGGGGTATGTCGTCGCGGCTGTTCCAGGAAATCCGGGAAAAGCGTGGGCTGGTTTACTCGATTTATAGCTTTACCTCGCCGGCTGAAGATGGCGGGTTGTTTGGCATTTATGCCGGTACGGGTGAGTCCGAGGCGGCCGAACTTATGCCGGTGACGCTGGAGGAGCTGCAAAAGGTGCAGCATAATGTAAGCGAGGCCGAGCTGGCCCGGGCGCGAGCGCAGTTGAAGGCCGGGTTGCTGATGAGCCTGGAATCCACAGGTTCCCGCTGCGAGCAGCTGGCGCGGCAGTGGCAGATTTTTGGCCGTATTATCCCGGTGTCTGAGACGATTGCGAAAATCGAGGCGGTGACGGTGGAACAGGTGCAGGCGGCGGGCGCGAAAATATTCCGTCAAAAACCCACGCTTGCGAGCATTGGCCCGGTGAGCCAGGTGCCGAAATTCTCCGCCATTATCGATAGGTTGACGGCGTGAGTGCCCGCTTCAACAAAGGGCTTTCCGATGCAGCCGCGGGGCTGCTGGCTGCGGCGAAGCGTGCGGGTGCCGATGTTGCCGAAGTTGTGTTGCATGACGGTGCTTCGGTTTCCGTGCAGCGGCGCCTGGGCAAGATTGAGGAAACAGAGCGGGCGGAGACGCGCGAGATAGGGTTGCGGGTGTTTATCGGCCGCTCCAGCGCTTCTATTTCCGCCAGCTCCATCGACCATGCCGCTTTTGCCCGGCTGGCTGAGCAGGCCGTGGCCATGGCCCGCGTTGTGCCCGAAGACCCGTATGCTGAAATTCCCGTGGCACCCGCGCCGCTCGATGCCGGGTTTCTTGACCTCGACGACCCGGTTGAGCCGGCTATGGAACTTCTGCTCAGCTATACGGCGGCGGCGGAAGAGGCGGCTTTATCCGTGCCGGGGATTACCAACTCTGAAGGCGCTTCGGCCTCATGGTCGCGCAGTGTTTCGCTGTTGGCGACCAGCCACGGGTTTATAGGGGAATATGCGCGCTCGTATCATGGTATATCGGTAACCGCGATTGCCGGCGCCGGCGTGGATATGCAGCGCGATTATGATTACAGCTCGGCGCTGCATGCGAGCGATCTGGGCGATCCGGCGCAGCTTGGCCGCAATGCCGCCGCGCGGGCGCTGGCCCGGTTGAATCCCAAGCGTCCGGGTACGTCGAAACTGCCGATATTGTTCGACCCGCGGGTTTCGGGCAGTTTTCTCGGGCATTTGTCCTCCGCCATTTCCGGCGCTTCGATTGCGCGCGGCACCTCGTTTTTGAAGGATGCGCTGGGTGGAGCCGTGTTCGGCCCAAGCATCACCATTACCGATGACCCTCTGCGCGTGCGCGGCAGCCGTTCGCGCCCGTTCGACCGTGAGGGCCAGACCGTGAAAGCGATGAATTTCATCGAGGGTGGGCGGCTGACAGATTGGATTCTTGATACGCGCAGTGCCAATCAGCTCGGCTTGAGGTCTAATGGGCACTCCGGCGGGCTTTCGAATTTTTACATGGTGGCCGGGGATATGAGCCCCGAGGCGCTGATGGCGGATATTACCGAGGGGCTGTTCGTGACCGAGATGATCGGCATGGGGGTGAACGGGCTGACCGGCGATTATTCCCGCGGGGCGGCTGGGTTCATGATCCGCAATGGCGTGCTTGCGGAGCCTGTGGCCGAGTTTACGATTGCCGGGAATTTGAAGGATATGTTCCTGCACATAACGCCGGCCAATGATCTGGAATTCAAGCGCGGCACGGATGCCCCGACGCTGCGGATTGAGGGTATGACCCTGGCCGGCGCATAGTCTCTGAATTGTCGCAGACAAAGCGGCGGGGCTTTGATATGGGCTGACCGGTTTGCCTAAAGGATTTCGCCATGCTGCTGACACGCCGGTTTTTCATCGCCTCCACCGCCATTACCGGCGCCGCGTTTGCGGCACCTGCTCAAGCGGATGAAAAAACGCTGAACTTCGTGCTGATCGGCGATTGGGGCCGCAATGGGCATGATGAGCAGCGCGAAGTTGGCGTGCAGATGGGCAAAACCGCTGCGACCTTCGGGAGCCAGTATACCGTTTCGGTTGGCGATAATTTTTACGAGGATGGCGTGACGGCGCTGGATGATCCGCAATGGCAAAGCTCGTTTGAGGAGATCTATACCGCACCCTCGCTGCAATCGCCCTGGAAGGTTATTCTCGGCAACCATGATTATCGCGGCAATGTGCAGGCGCAGTTGGATTATTCTCACACCAGCCATCGCTGGCGTCTGCCGGCGCGCTATTACACCGAGACCGTGACCTTGCCGGACGGCGCGACGGCGGCGTTTTATTATCTCGACACCTCGCCTTTCATAAAGAAATACGCCGGTTCCAAGGTGAATATTGCAGGCCAGGACAGCCAGGCTCAGCTTGATTGGCTGGATGCGCAGCTTGATGCTTCCAAGGCGCATTGGAACATCGTTATCGGGCATCACCCGATTTATACGGCACTCGATGACAGCGATGGCTCCGACCATGACCAGCCGGATTTGATCGCGCGGCTCAACCCTATCCTGCAGAAACACGCGGTGCCGGTTTATATCTGCGGGCATGATCATCTGCTGCAATCGGTTCAGATGGGCGGGATTACCTATGTGGTGACCGGCGCCGGCTCGCAGACTTATACGCCGAAAGCTGCCATCCGCGGCGGGTTTGCCTCGGGGTCGCATGGGTTCATGACGGTGAAACTCTCGGGCAAAAGTTTTGACTATGCGCTGGTCGATGTGACGGGCAAGGCTTTGTTCTCGCAATCGATTCTGCCGGGCTGATGCTCGCTTAAATGACAATCGATCTGCGCGACCAGAGCCTGCCCGCCGAGGCTGTGCGGGAGGCGCTTGGCTTGGCGCCGCATCCTGAAGGCGGGCATTACCGGGAGCTTTGGCGCGACCAGCCCACTGGCGGCGGGCGCGGGGCCGGGACAAGCATTTTGTTTCTCCTCGCGGCGGGCGAACACTCGCATTGGCACCGGGTGGATGCGGCCGAAATCTGGTTGTGGCAGGCGGGGGCGCCGTTGCAGCTGGGGGTTGGCACGGCGGCGTTGACGCTGGGCCCGGATGCAGGCGCGGGCCAGATGTTGCAGGCTGTGGTGCCGGCCGGGGCGTGGCAAGCAGCATGCAGCCTGGGCGGCTGGAGCCTGGTCAGCTGCGTCGTAGCCCCGGCGTTTGAATTTGCCGGGTTTGAGATGGCACCGCCTGGCTGGTCACCGCCGCAGGACTAAGAGGCTGTATCAGAAGTCGCTCTGGTGAGATTACCCCGTCATTCCCGCGAAAGCGGGAATCTGTGACTCCCAAGGCCTTGGGAGCCGGAGATCCCCGCTTTCGCGAGGATGACGGGGTAAGCGGGGATGACGGGAGCGTATGTGACTTCTCAAACAGCCTCTTAGCCTCGCAAGCCTGGGGTGCGGCGGGCAGGGTTGCTGGCTGGGATTTGGGACAATAGGACTGGCCGATCCTCCGAAGGCGGTTATTGTCATGCAGCTCCGAAATGTTGGCGAAGATGGCGTGACGGGTGTTGCAGCACCTTCCGCGGCGATGGTGTTTCTGCTGGCGGCATCCTGCGGGATTATTGTCGCGAATATTTACTATGCGCAGCCGCTTATTGCGCTGATCGGGCCGGATATCGGGCTGGGGCGGCATACGGCGAGCCTGGTGGTGACGCTGATGCAGCTGGGATATGCGGCGGGGCTGCTGCTGCTGGTGCCGCTGGGCGATATCGTTGAAACCCGCCGGCTGCTGATGCTGACGATTGGGGCGTCGGTTCCGGCCTTGCTGATTATTGCATCGGCGCATACTGGCGGGGTTTTTCTGGTGGCCGCGGCTTTGGTGGGGCTTACCTCGGTTGCCGTGCAGATGATCGTGCCTTTGGCGGCCAATCTGGCGCCGGACCATTTGCGTGGCCGCATTGTCGGCAATGTGATGAGCGGGTTGCTGGTTGGGATACTGCTGGCGCGCCCTGTTGCCAGCCTGATTGCCGCTGGGTTCGGCTGGCGCGCGGTGTTTTACGCCTCGGCCGTGGCGATGGCGCTACTGCTGGTGGTGCTGCGCATTGCTTTGCCGCAACGGGCGCCGGCGGCACGGGAGCATTATTTCGGGCTGCTAAAATCGCTGCTCGTGCTGCCGGTTCGTATTCGGTTATTGCGGCATCGTGCTTTGTACCAGGCAGCCGCTTTCGCCGCGTTCACTTTGTTCTGGACGGCGTCTCCTTTGCTGCTGATCACGCAGTTCCATTATACCCAGCGCGGCATTGCGGTTTTTGCCCTCGTGGGGGCGGCCGGCGCGCTCGTGGCGCCCATTGCCGGGCGGCTGGCAGACAGGGATTTGGGCATTCCCGGCACCGTGTTCGCATTGCTTTCCATTGCGGCGTCTTTTGTGCTGGCTGCCTGGGGCGGGCTGATTGGCCATTCCGTGGTGGCTTTGGCCTTGGCGGGTGTGTTGCTGGATGCCGGGGTGCAGGCCAATCTCGTGTTCAGCCAGCGCTCGATTTTTGCCATCGCACCCGCCATGCGCTCGCGGCTGAACGGCGTGTTCATGGCGATTTTCTTTATCGGTGGGGCGGTGGGTTCGGCTTTGGTGAGCCCTGTTTTTGCGCATTATGGCTGGGGCGGAATTTGCGCGATTGGGGCAGTGCTGCCGTTGCTGGCGCTGGTGTATTTTGGGCTGCGCGGCGGCAGAGTGCTTTGAGTAACGCCCGTTCTGCGCGACGTAGGCTGTCTCTCGAACCGAGACAGCCCACGGACACAATCTAAGAGCTTAACTTGGAGGTTGCTTTGAAGATCGGAGACAGCGCTTCTCCTCCGATCTGCTCTATTGCTTCCGCTAAATTCATTGTCTCTTGGCTGCCATCGCGCAATCTCAACGACACAGTTTGATTTTCCTGATCGCGTTTTCCCACGGTTAGGAAGATTGGAACGCAACGTTCCCGTGCGTCGACGATCTTCCTGGGAAGCCGCTCGGATCGATCATCAAGAGTGGCGCGAACGCCCGCATTTGAAAGCAGATGTTGAATGTGATGTGCGTAAGTGTCGCTCGCAGCACTGACACTTGCCACCACCACCTGGTCGGGAGCCAACCAAACCGGAAGCCATCCCTCATAATGTTCCAGCAGCATGCCGATAAAGCGTTCCATACTGCCGAGAACCGCATGATGAATCATTACCGGAATCTCATGAGTATTTGATTCAGAAACAAACTCGGCGCCTAATCGTTCCGGCAGAACGAGATCGAGTTGCACGGTACCGCATTGCCAATTCCGGCCTCTAGCATCAGTCAGGTGAAATTCGAGTTTTGGGCCATAAAATGCTCCTTCGCCCTCCCGAACGATGAAATTCAGACCCGTGCGTTCCACCGCATTTGACAATGCTGCTTCAGCCCGATCCCACACCTCATCGGTTCCAGCGCGTTTTGCTGGCCGTGTTGAAAAGGCGACAGAGAAATCGGGAAAGCCGAGATCGCCATAGATCACCCTTAACAGGTTGCAGAACCTCCGGACCTCGGGCTCAATATGACTCTCAGTACAAAAAACATGAGCATCATCCTGAACAAAGGCGCGAGTCCGCATCAGTCCTTGTAATGAGCCAGATGGTTCGTCGCGATGGCAGGCACCGAATTCCGAATATCGTATGGGCAGATCGCGATAAGATCGGACATGTTTTTTGAAGACCTGTACATGACACGGGCAACTCATCGGCTTCAGGCAGAAGGCTCTTTCCCCATCGATCAATGAATACATATTTTCTCCGAACTTTTCCCAGTGACCGCTTTGCTCCCATAACGATCTGGCCAGCAGTTGCGGTGTTCTGATTTCCCGAAAGCCGGCACTACGCATTCGTGATCGAATATAGTCTTCGATCACGCGATAAAGTTCCCACCCGCGTGGATGCCAGAAAACCATTCCAGGGCCTTCCTCTTGCTGATGAAAGAGGTCGAGGTTATTTCCCAATTGGCGATGATCGAGTTCGTTCATGGTAAGTCTCCGTCAGTTGAAGCCGAGAGACGGAGGCTAAAAACACCAAGGGCCCCGTCCGTTCCCGGCGGGGCCCTTGGTGGTCTGCGGCGTTTCTGATCCTAGCGCGCACGACCTCCAGGCGACCCGCAAATGCTGGTCGTCGTTGTCGTCGTGGTGCTGATCAGATGAATACCGCTCATTCTTTGTTATAATTAGATATTCTCGGAACAGTCAATTTAATGTCTGCTTTTTGTGCATATTTTTGTGAAACCGGTCAGTCTACTTCCAGCCCCAAGCGGCCATTCGCATAAATCAATCCTTATGGAAAATGCGCTCCTCTAACCAAACGACCCCGAGCCCCACGCAGACACCCCAGCCGACTTCGGACAGGCGTGAGGCCAGCATGAGCTGTGGGGAGCCGATGTGCGGGACCAGCAGGATGATGGTGGCGGTGACGGCGGCGAGCTGGCTGGCGTCGCTGACGTTGAGGAGCCAGCATAGCAGCACGGCGAGCATGATTGCGGCGGCGTAGACGATCAGGTGATCGCCGAAACTTAAGATTAGTACGAGTGCGACGAGGCCACCGATGATGGCACCCGTGAATTGTTTGCGGGCCGTGGTCTTGGTGTCGCGGAACTCCATTTGCGCCACCGAGATGGCGGTGATGGCGGACCAGAAACCCTGGTGCAGGCCAATGAAATGGGTGGGGATGTAGGCGGCGAAGGCGGCTATGACCGAGATGACCGCCTGGCGGAGACCGAGGACCGAGCGGTTGGCGGCTGGTTTGAAGTTGAACAATGATCGTCCTCTGGGTGGCCCTTTAATACCGCGAGCGACGACGGCGGCATAGATGGTTAAGCGCGGGGGCCGCGTGCGAACAGCCGGCTCGATAGAACGACGTAGCTGGTTTCCTGTGGATAGGTTGCGGGGTCGAGCGGGACGGTGATGGTGTCGCCTGCGGGGATTTGCGCGGGGCGTGTGCTGGAATAATCGTAGGTGACGACGCGTTTGGCGAATTTCCAATGGCCGCCATCCTTGCGGTAATGGTCGAGGTAGCGAACCAGGCGCAGGTCTTCGAGCCAGCCGCCCTTGCCGTCGGGGATGATGTGGAAGGTGTAGGCGTAGATTTCGCCTTCACCGGTATCGACATCGGAACCAAGCGATACCGTAATAAGATGGTTGCAGATGTGGTGGCCGCTGTAGCGCATGTAGGGGAAGGATTTTTCCAGGAAATCTACGTAATCCCCGGCGCCGCCGTCGAATGTGTCGCCATGGGTATCTGTGGCGTCGGCCGTGTAGAGCGTGCGCAGGAGGGCGACGTCCTTGCGGTCTACGCCGCGGGAATAGAGCATGCCGAGTTCGCGGATTTCGTCTTTGGCGATGAGAATGGCCAGTTTGGTTTCGGACATTTTTATGCCTCCCTTATTGCGCGAAAGAATAGCCGCCGTTTACGGGGTAGGTTTGGCCGGTGATCCAGGATGAGGCCGGCGAGCAGAGGAGGAGCGCCATGAGGGCGACGTCGTCTGGCCGGCCGTAGCGGCGGATGGCGTAGCGGGAGAGCTGCTGCTTGGCGCGTTCGGTGCCCATCATTTCCGCGAGTGCCGCGTCGTCCATGGGCGGGGCGATGGTGGAGAGGGAGATGGCGTTGGAGGTGATGCCATAGCGCCCGGTTTCGCGGGCGAGGGCGCGTATGAAGCCACCGGCGGCGGCTTTGGCGGCGGAGTAGACGGCGAGGCGGGCTTCGCCGACACGCCCGGCATCCGACACGATGGTGACGATGCGGCCGCGCTGGGCTTTGACCATTTCCGGCAGGGCCACATGGCAGCAGTTGAGCACGCCAAAAGTGTTGGTGCGGAAATAGCGGTCCCACTCCTGCGGGTCGGCGTCCCAGAAATTAGGGCCCATGCCCATTTGTGCGCTAGGCCCGGCATTGCCGGCGTTGTTTACCAGTATTGTGATGGTTCCCAGCGCGGATGTGGCTGCGGCGAAGGCGGCGGCGACACTGGCGCGGTCGCCGACATCGGCCTGGACGGGATAAGCTGGGATGCCGAGTTCGCGGATTTCAGCGGCGACGGTTTCGGCGCGTTCGAGGACGAAATCATTGACCGCGATGCCGCCGGCGTTGTGATGCGCGAGGGCCAAAGCGATGCCGCGGCCAACCCCCTGGCCGGCACCGGTGATGAGCGCCACCTGCCCCTGCAGGTCGAACGGATCCTCTCCAATCATGATCTTTCCCCTCTTTGGCAGTATATTCGATAATTATCGAATATACTGCCACGGGATGCAGGACTAAAGCAACACGGCGGCGAGGGTGCGCCAGCCTTCACGCGCGGCCGAAACGGTGGGGCGCTCGGCGCCGGTGATGAGCTGCAGGCAGACGTGGTTGGCACCCGCCGCCAGATACTCGTTGATGCGGGTGGCGATTTTTTCAGGCGTGCCCCAGGCGAACAGGGCGTCGGCCAGGCGGTCGCTGCCGGTGGTGATCTCTTCCTGGGTGAAGCCAAGAGCGAGCCAGCTGTTCACGTAATTGGGCAGGCGCGCGTAATGGCCGATGACGGTGCGGGCTTTTTCGCGCGCGGCGGCAGGGCCGGTGTCCAGAATCACGCCCAGTTCTGGGGCGAGCAGGGCGTCCGCGCCTAGAATCTGGCGGGCCTGGGCGGTGTGTTCGACGGTGACGAGATAGGGGTGCGCGCCGGCGGTGTGTTCGGCGGCCAGTTCCAGCATTTTCGGGCGCAGGGCGGCGAGGCACAGCGCCGAAGCCGGGACGTTCGCATGGCCGAGGCCGGCGAGAAAATGCTTCATGGCCGTGAGCGGCTTGGCGTAGGCCTCCCCGATGAGGGGGGCGTGGCTGACGCCAAGGCCGAGCAGGATGCGCTCCTGGTTTGCTGGGGTCTGGCCGTTCCACCAGGCGCCGGCATCCGCGGGCTGGTGCTTCCAGATGTTGAGAATGCCGGAGCAGATGACGGCTTTTTTCGTGGCGGCGAGCAGCTGGTCCATGTCTTTAAGCACGTTGTCGTCCATGCCGCCCGGCACCCAGATTGCGCCGTAGCCTAGCTGGTCCAGTTCGGCGGCGGCTTCCAATGCTTCAGCGCGGTCGCCGAAGCGTAGCTCCATGGACCAAATGCCGATTTTGCCGAGCTTGTCTTTGGGTTCCGTGCTCATGTTTTGCTTCCTTTGGGTGGTTGAGCGCAGCCTATCAGCCTGCGGTGACGCCGCAATCGGCCGGCCAGATGGCGCCGTGTACGGCGCTGGCGGCGGGGGAGGAGATGAAGGCGACAACGGCCGCGACTTGCGCTGCCTCAGCTGGCGGGCGGGTGCCGGAATATCGTTTGATTTTGGCGTAATCGGCATCGGCCGGGGGGCGCGTGCCGGTGCTGATCTCGGTCATCATGGCGCCGGGGGCCACGGCGTTGATGCGGATGTTCTGCTCGGCATATTCCACGGCCAGGGATTTGGTGAGCTGCAGCAGGGCCGCCTTGGACATTGAGTAGGGCACGATATAGGCGGTGCCCATGAGCGCGCTTTGGCTGAGCACGTTGACGATGTTGCCCGCACTGGCCAGCAGATGCGGGATGGCGGCCTGGGCCAGAAAGAAGGGTGCTGCGGCGTTGACCTGCATGATGCGCCAGAATTCGTCTTCCGGGACGTCCGTGGCGTGGTTGAAGCGCATGAGTCCGGCGGCGTTGATGAGGATATCGAGTTGGCCGTAGGTCGCGATGGCGTAGGCGACGGCGGCGGTGCAGTTGGCTTTTATGGCGATGTCCGTGGTGAAGGCGGTGCAATTGGCACCTTGCGTGGCCAGTTCGGCGCGGGTGGTTTCCAGCCGGTCGGCGAGAATATCAACCAGGACGAGGGCGACGCCTTGGGCGGCGAGCGCTTCGGCTATGGCGCGGCCGAGACCGCGCGCGGCGCCGGTGATGAGGGCCACGCGCAATGGTGCTGGTTCGGTCATTTTTGCTCCATCCCGTATCGGCTTGATTGTTCGAGGTTGCGGCGACTATATTCGGCGGATGTCGAATATGTCAAAACGCACGCGGGAGGCTTAACCAGGCATGGCTGATGTTGCGCGCCCTGATGGTGATGATCCTTTCGTTGAGGCGTTGGCGCAGCTGATCATCCCGATGGGGATGCCGCCGATTGCGGCGCGGATTCAGGGTTATCTCATGCTCAGTCCGGCACCGCTCACGTTGGATGAGCTGGTGGCGGGTTTGGGCATCAGCAAGAGCAGCGCCTCCGTCGCGGCGCGGCTGCTGGAGCGTTACGGCGTTGTGCAATGTTATAGCGAGCGCGGGACCAAGCGTGTGCGTTATGGCGTGGCCGAGCGCTGCGCCGGGTTTTTGGCGGAGCAGGCGCGATTTATTGGCGCGATGGCGAGCCTTTTGAAGAGCACGGCGCAAGCACGGCCTGGTGCAGATGCCGCCGCGCGGTTGGCGGATATGGGTGGGTTTTACCAGCGGGTGCATGATGCGTTGGATGGGGTGCTCAATGAAGATGAAGAGGGCCTCTGATGAGTGCTGATTTTCCCGAAAACCTGCCGGTGGAACTCCAATGCATCCAAACACGGCCGCTGTTCGTGCTGCGCTTGAAAGTGCGGCCGCTGCAGGTGGTTGGGGAAACCCCGGCTGGGTTCCGGCGGATTGGCGTGGTGACCGGCGGGGTTTTTGCGGGCACGCGGCTCTCGGGAGAAGTGTTGGAGGGCGGGGCTGACTGGCAGGCGGTGCGCAGTGACGGGAGCAGCACCGGGCTCGATGTGCGGCTGGTGCTGAAAACATCCGATGACACATTGATCGCTATGGAATATCGGGGGGTAAGGCACGGGCCGGCGGAGGTGATCACTCGGCTGGAGCAAGGCGAGACGGTTGATCCCGGACGTTATTATTTCCGGATGGCGGCGGCTTTTCAGACCGCAGCACCTCAGTATGCGTGGATCAATAAAATTGCCGCCGTGGCGGCCGGGTACCGGCCAGCGGAAGGGCCGGTTTACAGCGTGTTCGAGCGGCTCTGAACATTGTTGCGTTGTACAAGCCCGGCCAGGGTTGAGATGGCGTATTCCGCCTGTTCAGCGTCTATGTTGGCAAAGCCGAGGCGGACGTAAGGGGCGGGCGGTTCGGCGGGGAACCAATGCGTGCCGGCGCTGATGAGGATGCCCCTTGCGGCGGCTTTTTGCGTGAGGATTTCATCTGACACGCCGTTGGGCAACCGGACCCAGAGGTGTAGGCCGCCGGGCAGGGTGTCGGGCAGGGATTCGGCGCCGAAATGTTTGGTGATGGCGGCGGCCAGGGCGTCACGGCGCTCCCGCAACGCACCGCGTAAAATTTTGAGATGGCGGGGCCAGCTGGGCGAGGTGACGAGCTGGATTGCGGTTTCCTGCAATGGGCCGGGGACGAAGAAATCGTCGGCGAGGCGGGCGTTGTGGAGGCGCTCGAAGGCCGGCCCGCGGGCGCAGATGGCGCCGACGCGCAGGCTGGGCGCCGCACATTTGGTGAGCGAGCGGACGTAGATGATGTGGCCGTTGGGATCTTGCGCTGCGAGCGGCGGTAAGGGGGCTGCTGTGTCGAGGTGGAAATCATGCGCCCAGTCGTCTTCGATCATCAACGCGCCGGCTTGCGCCAAAATCGCGAGCACGGCGGTCCGGCGGTCTTCGGGCAGGGTGGCGCCGGTGGGGTTGGCGTGGTTGGGCTGGCCGTAGAAGAGTTTTGATCCGGTGCGGCGGAAGGCGTCTTCCAGCATGTCGGGGCGGACGCCGTGTTCATCGGCGGGGACGGGGACGATGAGCAGACCGGCGGCTTCGGCGCAGGCCATCGCACCTGTGTAGCTCGGGCTTTCGAACAGGATTGGATCGCCGGGGGCGGCCAGCGCGCGGAAGGCGGCGGCGATGGCGGCCTGGGTGCCGGGGCAAATGATGACATCGCGCGGCTGGAAGGCGCCGGAGGTTTCGGCGGCGAACCAGTCACGCAGGGCGGGTAATCCGTCGACCGGTTGCGGGTCCCAGATGCCGGGGCGGCGTAGGGCGCGGCCGGCGGCGGCGGTTAGCAGGGAGCCGGCTTGGAGGGCGTTGGGGAGGTAGCCTTTGTTGAGCTGTAGCGCGCCGGCGGGGGGCGTGGACATCATGCCGGCCAGGCCGCGGAGCGAGAAGCGGGCAGGGCCGAGGGCGGCGGATTGCCAGGCGTAATCGGCGCGGGCGGGGGTGGATTCTTCGGGGCGTTTGGCGACGAAGGTGCCCAGGCCGGGGCGGGCTTCGATAACACCTTCACGGGTGAGGCGGTCCAGCGCGTGTTGCACGGTAACGGGGCTGACGCTGAGCTCGCGCATTAAGGTGCGGACGGAGGGCAAGCGTGCGCCGGGGGCCTCGCTGGCGGCGAGGCGCTTCAGATGTTGCGTAACGCGGGTATCACTGCTATCTGTTTTCATGATAATATATAGTAACGCTACACATTCTTCCGCGATAACGCAACCCTTCCTGTGGGTGGGGCGAGCCGTACGGGTCTGGCGCTCGCGCCGGGCGATGGCGGGCATGGATGCAGCGATGCTGCGGGATATTGGGATTTGCGCCGGGGCTGCCGAATTCGAGGCGTCGCGCCCGTTCTGGGATGTGCCGCGCGATGGAAACTAAGGCCTCTCCTAAGCAAGCAACTCAAGGCTGGATTAACGGGTTTATCGGCGTGCTGATTTTCAGCGGCTCGCTGCCGGCGACGCGGATGGCGGATGCTGGGTTTACACCGGTGTTTCTCACCGGCGCGCGGGCGGTGATTGCCGGGGTGCTGGGGCTCATTTTGCTGTTGGTGTTTCGCGAGAAGCGGCCTGCAAGCAAGGATGTTTGGTCCCTGCTGATTGTGGCCTCAGGCGTGGTCGTTGGGTTTCCGTTGCTCACGGCGCTGGCTTTGACGCATCTCACCGCCGCAAGGTCGATCCTTTATATCGGGCTGTTACCGCTCTCCACTGCGGCGTTTGCGGTGCTGCGCGGTGGTGAGCGGCCCCACTCAGCGTTCTGGCTGTTTTCGCTTGTGGGAAGCGCGTTGATTGCGGGCTATGCGCTGGCGCATGGGGTGGGCGGGGCGTCGGTGGGCGATTTGTTCATGCTCGGCGCCATTGTGATCTGCGGGCTGGCCTATGCGGAGGGGGCAAAACTGTCGCGTACGCTTGGCGGCTGGCAGGTGGTGTCCTGGGCGCTGGTGTTATCGTTGCCGTTGATGGCGGGGCTGATGTTTTTCGCCTGGCCCGATGCCTTGGGGCAGGTTGGCGGCAGGGCCTGGGTGGGTTTGGGCTATGTTTCGGTGTTCAGCATGCTGATCGGGTTTTTGTTCTGGTACCGCGGGCTGGCGCAGGGGGGCATAGCCACGGTGGGGCAGTTGCAATTGCTGCAGCCTGGATTCGGGCTGATTTTGGCCGCAACGCTGCTGCATGAGACGATCGGCTGGCCGTTGGTGGCGGTGATGGCGGCGGTGGCAAGCTGCGTGGTGGCGGCCAAGCGTTATTCGTGATCGCTATTCTTGGTCCCGAGATGGGATGAGCAATGTTTGAAACCCGTTTTTTACGGAGGTAAATCTTACCCTGGGTTTGGTGGCGGGTCAGTATGAATTTCTGATTTCAACGAACTCAGGCCAAGCGGTTGTCGCGGCGGGAATGCGCCCAAGACTGACGTTCCGATTCCGGCCCAACCCAGCGTTTAGCGGACGATCACTTCACGCCCATGACTGCCGCTCAGCACGTCGCCCCGCTTCTAAGAAGCAACTGCTCCAAGGTAGGCGGCAAATGAGTGGTCGGGTGGGAAGCTGTCTGTAACGGGCCGCGATGCCCTAGACCCGGACATTCGCGTTTCAATACGTTATCAGACATTAGTCGGTTACTGCTGGGAACTTGGTGCCATGGCTGACGATGAAGTCTGATAGCGTTTGCGCAATGAGCGTGGGGATTGCACCACCGTCTTGAAAAGTCGGTGCGGCGAAAATGGGGAGGATAGTGAATTCCCCGCCGTTCAGGGTTTGCACCCCGACCACCCAGGTGGAGCTTCTTCTTCCGTTTACGATGGCACAGCCAAAGCTGCTGATTTGGTTAAGCGGCGATGGGCCGAGATCTGTACCGCTGATGGTGTTTGCGTCCAAGTTGATCGTAGCGTGGGGCGGAGGCGTAATGACAAGAAAGATGGCATATGCCAAAAGCGAGGACGGAATTGCAGTGATGAGAAGAACGACGAGCGCAGCTTTTACATTTTTGAATATACGCAACCGTGCAGGCCATAAAAATGCGAGCCATAATCCAACCAAGCCGGCTACGACCGATGGAATAAGCGCATCTTCGATGTCCCCACTGGTGGTATATTTTTGTACGAGAGAAAGCGAGTGTCCGGGAACAATGCGGATATCGAAGCTTGTATTTCCCCACGCCGCGAAACCGGCGGCAAACAGATGCTGCGCCTCAATGTGCCGGATACGAAGCAAACCACCAAAACAAAGCAAAATTGGGAGAATGAACGCACCGAGCAATTTCGTCGGGCTTGTTTTCTGATTGGTGACGGACGTTTCCATGTCGTCATCATAACAGCCAAACATACTACTGCAACTTATTGCTGATTCCTCCGGTAAGCGCCCATCCATTAGAGATTATGTCGCCCCTATTCCGAAATATAATCCGCAAGGCCGTCAGTTCGAGTCCTATATTCGGGAGTCCCCCAATTTCTGGATTCTGGAAATCACCGTCCGCAGAACGTCAACTTTCGGTTGGTAAGTCCGGCCAACCGAACGGCGAGGAAAGGCCCTTTGCCGTTGGCATGTCCGCTCCCTGCATTTCTGGCTCCAGAGCGAACGGGCAGCTCCCGGCCCATAACGGATCTCTAATCTGACCCGCTACCCAAGTTTCAAACTGACCACCACCTAATTTTCGCGCTGGGCCCCGATGAGGAATTCGATGTTGCCTTCGGGGCCTTTGAGGGGGCTGGTGGTGATGCCGAGCACTGTCCAGCCGGGGAGGGATGCGAACCAGTTGTTGATGCGGGTGCAGACTTCGATGTGGATTTCGGGGTCGCGCACCACGCCGCCTTTGCCTACCTGGCCGGGGCCGGCTTCGAATTGGGGTTTTATGAGGGCTACGGCGAAGGCGCCTGGGGCACATAAGGCCAGGCCGGCGGGTAGGACTGTTTGCAGACCGATGAAGCTGGCGTCGCAGACTATGGCACCTATGGGTTCGGGGATGATTTGCGCCGTGAGGTGGCGGGCGTTGGTTTTTTCCAGGATTATGACGCGCGGGTCTGAGCGGAGTTTCCAGGCGAGCTGGCCGTGGCCGACGTCTACCGCGTAGACTTTGGGTGCGCCGTTGGTGAGCAGCACGTCAGTAAAACCGCCGGTGGAGGCGCCGACGTCCAGGCCGATGCGGCCTTCGGGGTTGAGGCCGAAATGGGCCAGACCGTGGGCGAGTTTTACGCCGCCGCGCGATACCCAGGGGTGGTCCTGGCCTTTGACATTCAGCTGCGCGTCTTCGGGCAGGAGGTCGCCGGCTTTGGTGACGCGGGCGGTGCCGGCGTAGACGAGCCCGGCCATGATGAGCGCCTGCGCTTTGGCGCGGGATTCCACCAGGCCGGTGTTGACGAGCATGAGGTCGGCGCGCTGTTTTGCCATGGCTCGCTGTATACCAGCGCGGGCTTGCGTTAAAGCGCGGTGGTTTCGCCGGTTTCCAAAGTGAAGAAGCGTTCCAGCGGCTCGCCTGCTGCCAGCATTGCCGTCTTCAGATCGTGGATTGGGGCGTCGATGGGCTCGGCGGTGAGTTGGAATGTGCCGAAATGGATGCCGACGGCTTTTGTGGCGTCCAGATCGAGCATGGCCTGGACGGCGTCGGCGGGGTTCAGATGCACCGGGCCCATCATCCAGCGCGGCTCGTAGGCGCCGATGGGCAGCATGGCCAATGTTGGCGCGCCCAGGCGCTTGCGGATTTCGGCGAAATATTTGGTGTAGCCGGTGTCGCCCGCGAAGAAGATTTTGTGGCCCTGATATTCGAGGTACATTCCGCCCCAAAGGGTCTCGTTGCGGTCCCATAAAGTGCGGGCGGCGAAATGCCGGGCCGGGGTGGCGATGATGCGCGCGCCATGCACGGTTTCCTCCTGCCACCAGTCTAGCTCGATGGCGCCGGGGAGGCCTTTTTTGGCGAGGTAGACGGTGTTGCCGAGGGTGGTGACGATCTGCACGTCGGGGGAGTGGCGGTATAATTCCCGGAGGGAGCTGATATCCATATGGTCGTAATGGTTGTGCGAGAGCAGGATCACGTCGATTTTTGGCAGGTCCGCCAAAGCGATGCCGGGGTCGCGCACGCGTTTGGGGCCGGCGAACTGGACCGGCGAGCAGCGCTTGGAAAATACCGGGTCGGTGAGCACTGTAAGGCCCGGAAGGCGGAGCAGGAAGGTGCTGTGGCCGATCCAGCTTAGGGTGGCGGTACCCTCCGGTGGCGGAAATTGTTTGTTTTCAACGAATTTTGGCCATCTGGACCATATGGATTCATCGCGCCGCAGCCGTGCGAACAGAAAACTCCAAAGCCCTCCGCGCTTTTTGCCCCCCTGTTCGCCGCCGGTACGTATCGTGGGTTCGGGATTGAAGAAATGCGCGCCGTCAAAATGGTCGGATAAGGGATAGGGCATGAAATCAATATAAGAGACGGTGCCGGATTGTGAATGGTGTGTGGTGGAACGTAAAAAACCTGGGCCGGTGCCATGCGTTTTGTGCAACTCTCTCTTGTAACGGCTCCATCGCAGCGGATATGTAGAACTGTACAGAATTCAGGATGAAGAGACTTTCCATGTCTGACGTAATCTCTGACGTAAGCGCTGCGGTGAAAAAAACCAGGGTTTTGATCATCGGTTCCGGGCCGGCGGGCTATACCGCCGCCATTTATGCCGCGCGCGCGAATTTGAGCCCGGTGCTTCTCGCCGGGCTGCAGCCGGGCGGGCAGCTGACCATTACCACCGATGTGGAAAATTATCCGGGATTCGCCGATCCTATCCAGGGGCCGTGGCTGATGGAGCAGATGGCCAAGCAGGCCGAGCACGTCGGTACCGAAATCCTCTATGATATCGCGACCGAGGTGGATTTTTCCGCGCGCCCGTTCAAGGCCGTGACCGATGGCGGCGTGGCGTTCGAGGCAGATGCCGTGATTATTTCCACCGGCGCGCAGGCGCGCTGGCTGGGGCTGGAATCCGAGCAAAAGTACCAGGGGGCAGGTGTTTCCGCCTGCGCCACCTGCGATGGGTTTTTCTACCGCGGTAAGCGCGTGGCCGTGATCGGCGGCGGCAATACGGCGGTGGAAGAGGCGATTTATATGACGCACCACGCCAGCCATGTGACGCTGATCCATAGGCGGGACCATCTGCGGGCCGAGCGGATTTTGCAGAAGCGGCTGTTCGAGAACCCGAAGATATCGGTGATCTGGGACCATGCGGTGGATGAAATTATCGGCTCCGGTACGCCAGAGGTTGTGACCAGCGTGCGGCTGCGGAATGTGAAAAATGGCGAGACGCAGGATCTGGCCGTGGATGGCGTGTTCGTCGCCATCGGCCATTCGCCCACGACCTCGATATTCCAGGGCCAGGTGAAACTGGATGCCGAGGGTTATATTATTACCAATCCTGGGACCACCGAGACCTCCATACCCGGCGTGTTTGCCGCCGGGGATGTGCAGGATAAGACCTACCGACAGGCGGTAACGGCAGCGGGAACCGGATGCATGGCGGCGTTAGAAGTTGAAAAATTCCTGGGCAACATACCCCTGCATGTTAGCGAGGCGGCATAAATGACCGGACAAAAAATGGATTGGGATAAACTGCGTGTATTTCACGCCGTGGCCGAAGCCGGAAGTTTTACCCATGCGGGGGATACGCTGAACCTCAGTCAGTCGGCTGTGTCGCGGCAGATCTCTGCACTTGAGGAAGCTCTGGCCGTGCCGCTGTTTCACCGCCATGCGCGCGGGCTGATCCTTACCGAACAGGGTGAGGCGCTGAACCGCACGGTGCGCGATGTGTTCGCCAAGCTCGCCATGACCGAGGCGCTGCTGGCCGAAAGCAAGGAGAAACCGGCGGGACGGCTGAAGGTGACCACCACCCATAGCTTTGGCGTGGCTTGGCTCGCGCCGCGGTTGAAAACTTTTTTGCATCAGCATCAGGACGTGACCGTCTCGCTGTTGCTGGATGATACCGACCTCGACCTTGCCATGCGCGAGGCCGATGTAGCGATCCGTATGCATCCGCCGCGCCAGCCGGATTTGGTGCAGCGGCATCTGGGTGAAATCCGTAGCCAGATCTGGGCGTCGCCCGATTATGCGAAGGCGAATGGCCTGCCGGAGACGGTGGAAGACCTCGACAACCACAAGCTCATATTGTTCGGCGACCGCAAGCCACCGGTGCCGGATGTGAACTGGCTGGGGGAGATCGGCCGCAAGGACGGCATCCCGCGGCGTGGCGTGCTCGAGGTGAATTCGCTGCAGGCGGTGCTGGCCTGTGTGCGCGCCGGGATTGGGATTGGCACGGTGCCGGACTACCTGGTGCAGGACCAGACCGGATTGGTGGCGGTGCTGCCGGAGGTGAAGAAACCCTCCATCGACATGTATTTCGTGTATCCGGAAGAGTTGCGGAACAGCAAACGCGTGTCGGTCTTCCGGGATTTTCTGGTAAATTCCATTGCCGAACGTAACGGGCCGACCCGCTAGAACCGTTGAGTGCGGCGGATTCCCTGGGGTCTGGCGCATTGCTGAAACAACGCGAAACACGGATACGAAAAAAATCAACTGCAAATCGATTTTTGCTCTTAAATAAATCTGAATGTGTCCTATATACAACATGTCCGGTGCGAGCCGGGCATCGTCCAGCTCTTAGGAGCTGGATTGGGACTTCGGTCCCGACGTCTCCCAGACGTGAAGCCTCCCTGTTGACTTGACCCGCTGGCCCTTTTGGTGCCGGCGGGTTTTTTTATGTGCGGTTTGTACGCGGGAGCGGTTTAGCCCAGGCAGGGCGGTGGTTGGTAAATATGCACGCAACTAAATCGGGACTTGGAAACGGGTTGTTTACGGGTCTGGTTTAAGCTGGGGCGGCGCCTTTCGGTCGCTTCGCTCGCTCTGGGAATTATGCCTTGCCAACCGCCATAGACCGGAATTTGCTGCCGTTGATCGACCATGCTTTGGCGGAGCCGGGCTGGCTGCCCGCCATGCCGGCGGCGTTGCGGGCCGCATATGCGGCGGAACGACTACTGCAATGCAGGCTGTTCAACCGGCGCCTGCTGATTACCCTGACGCTGATTTTCGATTTTTACTGGGTCGGTGAATTCACCAGCATGCCGGAGATCGTCTCGCTCTCCGGGCTGTTGCGCTTTGGGGTGATGACGCCGGCGGTGCTGCTGTTCATCGAGCTGGACCGGCGGGGGCGGATTGGCCGGCATTATGCGGCCTGGCTGCTGCTGCTGACCGTGGCACCCGCTATCATCACCGCGTTGATCTGTATTCGTACCACCTCCATCGCCGCACTGCTGGATATACGGGCCACGCCGCTGATTTTGCTTGGTACCAGCATGGCGGTGCGGATGCCGCCGCGCGAATTTCTCATCAATACATCCGCCGCACCACTGATCTTCATCGTCTCGCTGTACTTCTCGCATGTCGTGCCGCCGGGCGAGATCGGTTCGCTGGCGTTGATTGAGGTGTCCATTGCCGCGGCCGCCATCGGTTTTAACCTGCAGCTGGAATGGCGCGACCGGCGGATGTTTCTGCTTAATACGGCCGACCAGATTATGCGCGGGATGCTGGATGCGGCTAACCAGGGGCTGGTGCGCGAAACCCTGACCGACCCGCTGACCGGGATCGCCAACCGCCGCTGTTTTGACGATACACTGGCGATGTTCTGGCAGCATGGCTGGAGTCAGCGCGGGGCGGTCGGGTTGATTATGGCGGATATCGACCATTTCAAACTCTATAACGACCATTATGGGCATCAGGCCGGGGATGACTGCCTGCGCCGGGTGGCGGCACGGATTGGCACGCTGATCCGCGAGCAGGATGTGCTGGCGCGTTACGGCGGCGAGGAATTTGCCATTCTGCTGCCCGAAGCCTCGCCGGAAACCGTGCGCAGCGTGGCCGAACGCGTGCGCGAAGGCGTGGAGCAGCTGGGGCTGGACCATGCCGGGCTGTTGCCGGCGGGGATTGTGACGCTGAGCCTGGGCTATGGCTGCATCTCACCGCATCGCGGGGCGATCATGCGCGATCTGGTCGCGATTGCCGATGGCGAGCTTTACGCCGCCAAGCGCGGCGGACGGAATGTGGCGATGAGCTCGCAGGCCTGGGACAAAGAATAAGAAGTGCTTTTTGCCTTTAAAATCCTGGCTTAGCTGCGAACTGGTAGGGGCTGGCGCTGGTTTTGCCGGGGTCTATAGCCAGGCGGTGGGCTATGGGGGGGAAGGCGCGGGAGCGGCAGTCTTGGCGCTCGCATAGGCGGCAGGAGAGGCCGATGCCTACTGCGGCTGTACTCAGATTCAGGCCGTCGCCGTAGACCAGTTCGCCGGCGTGCGAGACGTCGCAACCCATGGCGATGACGTGTACCGGCGGGGGTTCGCCCCAGCGGGCGGGGCGGCCGGTGATGCTGCGGGCGAAGCAGAGGAAGGTTTCTTTCTCTGAGAGTTGGGCCACCTGGACGCGGATGATGCCGGGGGTGCCGAAGGCGGAATGCACGATCCAGCGCGGGCAGGTGCCGCCGAAGCGCATGAAGGGGAAGCCGGCGGCGGAGAAGCGTTTGGAGACGTTGCCGGCGGGGTCTACACGCAGGAAGAAGAACGGCACGCCGCGGGCGCCTGCGCGTTGCAGGGTGGTGAGGCGGTGGCAGGCTTGTTCATAGGAGACGCCGAAGCGGGCGGCGAGGGCATCGACATCGTAGCGGCGTTCGCGCGCGGCGCTGAGCATGGTGGCGTAGGGCATGAGCAGCGCGCCGGCGATGTAGTTGAGCAGGCCGATGCGCAGGAGCTCGGCTGCGTCGCGCGAGGAGGGGGCGGCGCGTTCGACGATGGCTTCGACCGGGGCGCGGGCTTCGAGCAGGGCCAGCTGGAAGGCCATTTGGAAGCCGCGGCTTTCGCGGGGCAGGTCTTCTGAGAGGGTGAGCACGCGGTTGGCGGCGTCGAACACGCGCAAGCTGCCGGGGAGGGTTTGGACGCGGACCACCAGGCCGTGCTCGCGGCGGAGGCGTTCGGCCAGAGCGTGGCTGGAGCCTGAGCCGGCGTCCAGCTTGGCGCTGATGTTTTCTGCGGCTTCTTCGAGTGCGGGGAAGTGGTTTTCATGGGCGTGGAAAAAATCCCGTACTTCCTCGTTTGGCAGCAGGATTTTGCGGCCGGAGGGGAGGGTTATGCCTGAGGATTCCTCGCGTGCGCCGGCCAGGGCTTTGTGCAGAGATAATACCGCGCGGGCGGCGCTGGGGGTGGCGGCCAGACTTTTAATCTCGGCCTCGGGGACGGGATCTCCGCTTAAGGCGGGGTCCGAGAAGGCTTCGCGCAGGAGGACTTCGAATTCGCGCTCCTGGGTGCCGGAGAGGGCGGCGAGGTCTACGTTGAGGAGGTCTGTGAGTTTGAACAGCATCGAGGCGGTGACATTGCGCTGGTCATGCTCGACGAGGTTGAGATAGGATGTTGAAATACCGAGCTTTTGGGCGAACCCTTGCTGGGTGTGGCCCTGCTCCATGCGCAGGCGGCGGATGGTTTTGCCGATGGCGGTTTTTGACATGATTTACAAATAGCAAAATTTTACAGTAAAGTCACGCACTGGTTTCGAGGGTTTTCCTCAAGTCTCTCCTGTACTTTGTCCCACACTGTAAATACTTTAACTGCGTACCAACGCCTCCACCGGGCCGTGGTTCAAGTACATAAGGAGATTATCATGCGTCAGTTCACCATCCCCACCTGCTCTCCCGACGGTTTCGGCGGCGGTTATGCCGCGCGCCAGCGCGATGTGGTGGCTGACGCGTATTCCTCCATCGCCATTCTCGTGGAAGCCAGCCGTAGAATGACACCCGTGAAGCTGATGCCCGCGCCGGCTCAGGCGGAAGACCGATATGATGACGGGCTGGTCCATAACCATGGTTGGGCCTGCTCTTCTTCTCACTAAAATAATAAGAAAAAATCCACATTCTCTGGTCCCGGGCAGCAATGTCCGGGACTTTTTTATGAGGCGCTTTTAGGAGGGATTCTTTTTGTTCAGGGTTTTGCGGAAGCGTATCGTGGCGGCCATGAGCTCAAAGGTTTCAAGCGCCTCCTCATCTTTTTTGGTCAGCGGCTTCTTGTCCTGTTTTTTCAAAACGGCCTCGAGCGCGTCGCATAGCCAGCCGATTTGCCGGCCATAGCTGCCGACATGGTCGAGCATGTCCTGCTCCTGCGCCGGATTGCCCGAGCCGCCAAGGTTGATGGTGATGCCCGGCATGGTGATGGGCACTGAGACCGCGCCCGAAAGCGGCCAGTTCCACACCGTTTGTGGTTTGAATGTTTCCTGCGGCTTGATCGCGTCTGCCATATCGCCCCCAAAATCGTTGCCTGATTGAGTGTGCTTGGGCTCCGGGGCAGTGCCAAGTGAATTCTATGCTTTTGTTTCACTTGGCAAGACGCCAAGGGACATGCGAGCGTTACACCATGTCCGCCCGGAATTTTCAGCTTACGCCGGATCTGCTGCTTCGCGCCTACCGGCTGGGCCTATTCCCCATGGCGGAATCGCGGGGGGCGAAAACCCTGCATTGGCTGGACCCCGAGGCGCGCGGCGTGCTGCCGCTGCATGGCTTCCATATTCCGCGCAGCCTGGTGAAGGTGCTGCGCAGCGGGCGGTTTACCGTGACCGCCAATGCGGATTTCGCCGGAACCATCGCCGCCTGTGCCGCGGCGCGCGACGTGCGGCCGGAGACCTGGATTAACCCCGAGATCGAGCGGCTGTTCGTGGAGCTGTACCGGCTGGGCTTCGCGCATAGTGTGGAGAGCTGGGAGGATGGGGTGCTCGTTGGCGGGCTGTATGGGGCCTCGCTCGGTGGGGCGTTTTTTGGCGAGAGTATGTTTTCGACGGCGACCGATGCTTCGAAAGTGGCATTGGTGCATCTGGTGGCGCGGCTGCGGCTGGGCGGTTTCACGCTGCTGGATACGCAGTTCATTACCTCGCATCTCACACGGTTCGGCGCCACGGAAGTGCCGCGCAATGCGTATCATGAGATGCTGGCGGAGGCTGTAGAGGTGGCGGCGCGGTTTATTGTTAGCCCTGATGCTGCCGTATTGCTGCGCGAGATTGAGGCGATGCGACAGGAAACACCATGAGAATTTTGCTGACTTTATGTGCCGCGGCCCTGCCGGGTGCGGCCTTTGCCACGCCGGTGTTTTTGCCGACGCGGGATGTGGATGTGACCTATGCGCTGAGCGCCACTGGCCGCCAGCCTGCGAATTACGAGCTGCGGTATGATGCGGCGAACCAGCTTGCACGTGTTGATGCAACGGCGGGATATTATGTGCTGGGGAATTTGCCCTCAGGCCAAGCTGAGCTGATAATTCCGGCGATGCGCGCGCTGGTGCAGGCACCGGATTTTTCGGCGATGACGTCGCAGATTTACAATGCCGATGGCGCGCAGTTTACCCCACTTGGTGCGGGGCATTATGCGGGGCTCGATTGCGAGAAATATCTGGTGCTGGACAAGAACGGCACGGGGACCGTTTGCCTGACGCCATCGGGCGTGGTGCTGCATTTTGCGGGGCATAATAAACAGGGTGCAGCGGAGGTAACGGCGCTCTCCGTGACGTTCGCGCCGCAGCCTGCCGATTTGTTTACGCCACCGCCTGGACTGACCCCGCTTAACCTGCCGCCCGGGGCAATAGCAGCGTTGTTGAATCAGTAAGAAAAAGCACTTCTTTTTGTTCACAAAAAGAAGCAAAATACTTTTGGCCCTGTGGGCGTTGGCATGGCTAACGCCCACAGGGCCAAAAGTTTTTGCGCGCTTTTTTCAAAAAGCGCTGCTTATACCAGTTCATCTAAAGATTGACACATATCCAATCTCGGCTTCCGATTGAGTTGATTTGGTTTGGGTCTGCGATGAGCCAGTTCCAGGCGGTTTTGCAGGCTTCGACGATCTGTTCGTAAGTTTCC
>JAMFRU010000052.1 GCA_026224875.1 Acidocella sp. | reverse complement strand
TCTGGCTCATCCACCAATGGGCGAATTCCGCCAGCATCAGCGCCTAACCCAGTTCATTCCGGATGGCGACAAATTCATGGTGGGGGCCTGATTAACCTTTTCGACAGGGCCAAGATAATGAAGCTTTAGGGTCAACTGGGCGGCGCCTTGCCCTCGTCGGGGTCGTCATCCACCGGGGCGGCGATGAGGTCCGGCCAGTCCCGGCCGTCGGCGAAACGCATATGGATGCGGATCAGCAGCGGCGTGGTCTTGCCTGTCCAGGAGGAGGCCCATACCGGCCCGCTTTTCTGCGGCGTGAGATAGGAGATGGTAAGGCCCGTGAGGCCCGGCACCAGCGGCTCGGTCTTCGGCCGCGGCATGGCGCCTAGAACGACGCCGGCCGGGTGCGGGCCGTAGCGCAGGACCAGCGTGCCGCCCGAGGGAATGATTGCGACATCAGCCAGATTGTCCGGCAGGCCCGCGCCCGGCGGCAGGCGGGTGGTGAAGACCATGCCGCCCGGCCCGCCTGTCAGGCTGCCGGGCAGGGCCTGACCGATCATGCGCGTGAGCGCGGCATCAACGGCGGTGAGGTTCTCCGGCCCCGTGATCGTGCGGGGCGCTGCCGACCAGGCGGTGAGGCCGAACTGGAAGCTTTGTGCGATGCCGGCCATGACGAGGCCGAACACCACCAGCGCCACCATCATCTCCAGCAGCGTATAGCCCGCATCCCTCATGACGTCGGCCCTAGCCGCTGCGTCGTCAGCGTCACGTGCCGGTTGCCGAAAATCTCCGTCACCTGCACGTCGTAGAGCGTCAGATTACCGGCGGCCTGATCGACCGCGATGTTCAGTTGCCAGTGGAACCCGCCGCCATCGTCGCCCGTCAGTTGCTCCGGCTGCATCCTGGTCAACGTGCCGATGGAGGCCAGCCGCGACTGCGCCCGCACCACCGCCTCCTGCGTGCGCGCCGCCGCCGCCGCCGCGGCCGCGCCGTTGAAGCCGGCCTGGTACAGCACGAGCGTCGCGAGCGAGGCGATAACGAACGCCGCCATCACCTCCAGCAGCGTGAAGCCGGCCTCGTCAGTTCGCATTGATGCGCGCCTGCCCGGTCAGCCAGCCGGCGCTGACGGCATAATCCAGCCCGTCGCCATCCAGCCGCACTGCACCGCCGCTGGAACTGCCATCCAGCGCGAACAGGAAGCCGCCCGGCGGTGCCTGAATGGAAACGGCAAGCCAGCCGGGCAGGCGCGGCAGCGTAAGTGCCACCGGCTGGCCTTGCGCAATGGCGTGCCCGCGTGCCGCGCGATAGCGAAACTGCATCACTCCTCCGCCCGCACGGCGCGCAGAATTTCTTCGATGGTCGTCTCGCCCCGTGCCACCGCCTCCATGCCGGTGGTTAACATCGTCTTCATGCCGCCCGCCACGGCGGCGCGCTCGATCGCCGTCTGGTCCGCGCCCGTGACGATCAGCCGCTCGATCTCTGCATCGGGGAGCAGAAACTCCGCAATCGCCTGGCGCCCGCGATAGCCGGTATTGCGACATCCCGCGCACCCGCGCGCATGCCATAGAGTGCCGGAGACAAACCCGTACCGCCGCGCTATCTCGGGCGGGGCAGGGGCGGGGGCCTTGCACGCATCGCACAGCCGCCGGACCAGCCGCTGCGCCAGCACGCCGCGCAGCACGGCCGACAGCAGATAATCCTCGAGTCCCATGTCCCGCAGCCGCGTGATGGCCGCCGCCGCCGAATTGGTGTGGAGCGTGGACAGCACCAGATGCCCCGTCAACGCCGCGCGTGCAGATATTTCCGCCGTCTCCAGGTCGCGGATTTCGCCGACCATGATGACATTCGGATCGAGCCGGACGATTGAGCGCAGCAGCGTCGCGAAGCCGAGGCCGATTTGCGGTTTCACCTGAATCTGATTGACGCCGGACAGCTGATACTCGATCGGGTCCTCAACTGTAATGATCTTGACGCCTTCGGCATTCAGCGAGAGCAGTGCAGTATAGAGAGTGGTGGTCTTGCCCGAGCCGGTGGGGCCGGTGACCAGCATGATGCCGTTGGGTGCGGCGAGTGCCGTTTTCAGCCGCGCGATCACCTGTTCATCATGCCCCTGCGCCGCATAGTCGAAAGACACGGAACTGCGGTCTAGCACGCGCAGTACGATGATCTCGCCATACAGCCCGGGGGCGGTGGCGATTCGGAACACAATATCCTGCCCGCGCACCGCGATCCGTATGCGCCCGTCCTGCGGCAGCCGGCGCTCGGCAATGTCCAGTTTCGCCAGAATTTTCAGGCGCGAGATGATGGCCGGCGCCAGCCGCGCCGGCTGCGTTTCCGCATCCTGCAGATCGCCATCATAACGATACCGTATCCGTACCCGGTCTTCGAACGGTTCTATATGGATGTCGGAGGCGGAAGTCTCCACCGCCTTGGCGATGATCTGATTGACCAGGCGGATCACCGGTGCCTCGCTCGCCAGATCCTTCAGCCGCTCCGCATCATCCTCATTGGCATCGCCATGCGCCTCCGCCTCCGGAAGCGCCTCTTCCTCCGGATATAGCCGGTCGAGTGCCGCTTCCAGCTCGATCGGCACCGCCACCTCGATTCGCACCGTAAGCCCGGTGGCAAGCCCGATGGCGGCCGGGGCAAAACGGTCGAACGGATCGGCCATGGCGATTGTGAGACCACTGCCCGGCAAAACCGCCACCGGCAGCACACGCTGCGCGCGCAGAAAACGCGGCCGCAGACGCTCCGGTAAAATCGGTTCGGCCGGGTAATCACTCACTGCTGTCATCGACATGCCAAACATCGCAGCCCAGCTTTCGGCCAGCGTACGCTCAGAAACCAGCCCGAGCTGCACCAGCGCCTGGGCGCTGGCGATGCCGCTTTCGCGCGCAACCGCCCGCGCGCGTTCGAGCGATAGCGCATCGCACAGGCCGGCAGCCGTCAGCCGGTCGAGCGCCTCTTCCGCCGTCATTGAAAAACTTTGTGTCGTGGTGTCGAGGCCCGCCGGCAAATGATCGATGACACGCTCTTTCACGTCAGGGATGGGCACTGGCAGAACGATGTCGCGCGGCGACGCCGCCGACATGCATTCGTGCAGGTGGAATTGTAGCAAGCCGCGAGCTTTATCATTGTGAAAGTTTAGTGGAAATATCTCAGCATTAAAAATACGAAGAGAAATGACTTGAAGTCCGCGGGCGCGTTGATAATGCGACCAATTTTTATTGGTTGTTTGAATTGTTCTGATTGTCAATCCTGCGTCGAATCACGGATGCCTAACACGCAAATGCATTCGCTCGGTTAAAGGGATCGACGCTCTCGACCATTGCAGCAAACAGGGAAAAGGGGTGAATGGTACGGCATTCAGCCGGGAATATAAATACGAATTGGAATTGGTAATGATACATTCCGGCTTAAATTTTTTGTCATTTGGGCCGGCGTCCTGTAGGCACGTAATTCAACGCAGTGCCGATTTACGGACCATGCCGTTTCAGAGTCGTTTTCATCGCCGGGCCGATGCGGAATCCTCAGCATCGCATGGTCACAGCGGCAGGTCATCAGTGGGCAAATCGATCAGCGAAGTGCTTGCGCATGTTATAACTCACGTGAGCCGCCCGGTGATGGTTCAAATGCCGTCGAATTTATTTCTGGTTTAGATATGGATCATCTGGCGAGAAGTGCTCCGCCTCCGATACTCGGCTTCGGTCGAAGCGATGTGCGCCAGTGCCGAGGATGAATGGCACAGATTTAAAAAATAGCTGTATATATTCGATTTTTTAAATATTTATCTCGATGCCGTAGCGTTGTAATAAATCCGTCGTTACGTAACATTACAGTCATGTTCGGCGGATTCTCCGAAAGCTTCCTTGCTTTGATGAAATGTTACTGTCGGAAAAACTTCGCAACCTTGACATGCAACTGCCTCGAAATATTCTTAACCTAAAGTTATATTCTCGCCGTGGTCCCTGCTATAAAGCTGCCGCCTTGTTCGAAGGCAGAGTGACTATCATTCGTTAAATGACTCACAGCACAAAGGGATAAACCATGATACGCACACGTTTGGCCTCATTGGCCATGGCCGCGGCACTGTCGTTTGGCGCCGCGCATGCGGCCCCCACCCTTAACGGTGGTGGCTCCAGCCTTGCCTACCCGACCTATGCCGCCTGGTTTGCGGCCTACACCTCGGCCCATTCGGCCGATCTGTTCAGCTATGCGGCGGCCGGCAGCGGCGCCGGGCAGAGCGGGTTTCTGACCAACAACATCGGTTATTTCGAGCCGGTTTCCGGCACCAACACCGTTGGCTATGCCAGCGGCACGCTTACCTATGGCACGATCGTCGGTACCCAGGTCGATTTCGGTGCCAGCGATGCGCCGCTCGTTTCATCGCAGTTCACCACCGCGGCCAACGGCAGCTATGACGTCTATGGCACCTCCACCAACGGCTCGGCCGTCTATGGCCCGGCGATCCAGATCCCGACCCTGGGCGTGCCGGTTACCGTCGCTTATAACCAGAGCTCGCTGAGCTCCACCCTGCAGCTGACCGACGCGCAGGTCTGCAGCATCTTCTCCGGCGCCTACACCACCTGGAACCAGGTTGTCTCCACCCTGCCGTCCACGGCCATCTCCGTGGTCTATCGTACGGACAGCAGCGGCACGACCTATCTGCTCACGCAGCATCTGGCTTCTGTGTGCGGTACGGTTAATGGCGTGACCTTTACGGCCCAGAAGGTTTTCGCGTCGGAGTTTACGAGCGGCGTGCCGTCCAACTTCACTGGTGAAAGCGGCAGCGGCGGCGTTGCCAGTGAGCTGGTCGCGACTGCTGCCAGCATCGGCTATCTGAGCCCGGACTATACCTCGATCGCCCCGCTCTCGGCGAACACGACCAGCCTCAAGGTCGCCAGCCTGTATAACGCGACCACCGCGACCTACTACCAGCCGACCGTTGGCAACACGGAGACGGGCCTGGAAAACCCCGGCTCCACCTCGACCAACTTGACCGCGCCCTCGACCAACGCGACGGCCCAGAATCCGCTGAACTGGGTACCGCTGATCCCGACGACCACCTCGGGCTATCCCATCGTCGGTTACACCACGGTTGACCTCAGCAGCTGCTACTCTGCCGCGGCCCGCGGCACGCTGCTCATCAACTTCATGACGGCGACCGCCACGACTGCCTACAACACGACCGCAACCAACAACGGTTTCGCGCCGCTCTCCGGCATCACCGGCGGCTCGTCCTTCGTCACGGCGATTGCTGACACGTTCCTGAGCAATTCCGCCGGTTATACGCACCCGCTGAACATCGACGGTACAGAATGCTCCGGCCTCACCGGCCGCTGAACTTTCGTTCCTACATTTGAAGAAGAGAGCGGCCATTGTGAGATGGCCGCTTTTTATTGCGCTTGGCATCGCCCCACCCGGCCACCGGCCGGCGCGCGGATTGATGCTTTCATCCACCCAACCCCAGAGGATATTGTTATGATACGCAAATTGGCTTGTTCTCTCTTATCCGCTGCTTTGTCACTCGGCATCGCGCACGCGGCCCCGACGCTCAACGGCGGTGGCTCCAGCCTTGCCTACCCGACCTATGCCGCCTGGTTTGCGGCCTACACCTCGGCCCATTCGGCCGATCTGTTCAGCTATGCCGCCGCCGGCAGCGGCGCCGGGCAGAACGGATTTCTGACCAACAACATCAACTATTTCGAGCCGGTTTCCAGCACTAACACCATCGGCTATGCCAATGGCTATAACGACAAAACGCTCACCTATGGCACAATCGCCGGGACCCAGGTCGATTTCGGTGCCAGCGACGCGCCGCTCGTTTCATCGCAGCTCACCACGGCGGTGGACGGCAGCTATGACGCCTATGGCACCTCCACCAATGGCTCGGCTGTCTATGGCCCGATGATCCAGATCCCGACCCTGGGCGTGCCGGTTACCGTCGCTTATAACCAGAGCTCGCTGAGCTCCACCCTGCAACTGACCGACGCGCAGGTCTGCAGCATCTTCTCCGGCGCCTACACCACCTGGAACCAGGTGGTTTCCACCCTGCCGTCCACGGCCATCTCCGTGGTCTATCGCCGGGACAGCAGCGGCACCACCTACCTGTTCACGCAGCATCTGGCCGCGGCCTGCGACTCGACCGATGATAATGGCATCAATTTCACCGCCACCACGAATTTCGCATCGCTGTTTCCCGGCGGCGTGCCGTATAATTTCATCGCCGAAAGCGGCAGCGCAAACGTTGCGCAAGAGCTGGTCGCGGTTTCCGGCGGCATCGGCTATCTGAGCCCGGACTACACCTCGATCGCCCCGAGCTCGGCGAACACGACCAGCCTCAAGGTCGCCAGCCTGTATAATGCGACCACCGCGACCTACTACCAGCCGAGCGTCGCGAACACGGAGACGGGCCTGAAAAACCCCGGCTCGACTTCGACCAACCTGACTGCGCCCTCGACCAATGCAACGGCCCAGAACCCGCTGAATTGGGTGCCGCTGATCCCCACGACCACCTCGGGCTATCCCATCGTCGGCTACACCACGGTTGACCTCAGCAGCTGCTATTCCGCTGCGGCCCGCGGCACGCTGCTGATCAACTTTATCACGGCGACCGTCTCGAGTGCCGATGACACGATCGCCACCAACAATGGCTTTGTACCGCTCAACGACATCACAGGCACGGCGTCCTACGTTGCGCCGATTGCGGCTACGTTCCTGAGTAATTCCGCTGGTTATACGAACCCGCTGAACATCGACGGCACCGAATGCTCCGGCCTCACCGGCCGCTGAACTTTCATTTTACACTTGAAGAAGAGAGCGGCCATCGCAGGATGGCCGCTCTTTATTGTGTTTGGCTCCCGGTGCTCCGGCTTTCGCGTAATTTTTGTGACAATGAAAAAATGCGCTTCGGCGCCGGCATGTTTCATGTGTCTAAGGATGAGCGCCTTTCTCGTCCCGCATCCGTGGGCCGTCTGCTTGTCTGTTATTCGCAACCCAGGGGGAGTTTTCAATGTCCGCACCGAGCTCGACGATCACGGAAAACGGTACGATCACGTCAGGCATTGTGCTGACATCCTCCAGCTACACCAACCCGGTCACCATTGCGGTGGGGGCCCATGTCACGTTGGGGGCGCCAGCCTATTACGCATATTATGCGGTCAATGCGGCAGCTTCGTGGACGGTCCAGAATGACGGCACGCTCGATGCCAGCGGCGATGGCCGCTTCAATAAATCGGGATACGCTTATGGCGGCGGCGGCATCGCGCTTACGAATGGTGGCGTTGTCGTCAATGCGGCATCCGGCCTGGTCGAGTCTTACTATGGTGCGGTTAAGATCAGTGGTGCCGTGGGTACGGTCCTTAATCAAGGGCTAATCGATTCTACCGGGTATGGGATTAAGTTGCTGGCCGGGGGCAGCATCGATAACGCGGCCGGTGCCACAATTTCAAGCCGATTAGTAAATTATATTAAGGGTGCCGATGACGTTGTAACGAATGAGGGCACCATTGTCGTTGACGATCAAGCGCTTGCCGTTGTCGACACCGGCACATATGCCCTGGTCGTCAATGCCGCCGGTGGCTTCATCGATGGTGCCGGTGGCTATGGGATTGGCCTGAACGGTGACGGAACCGTGACCAACCAGGGTACAGTGTTGGCTAGCGGTGCTGGGATTAGTCTCGAAAACTTTCAAGCGTACGGCGACACCGGCATAGTCAATAACAGTGGGTTTATTTACGGCGCGACAGGCATCACGGGCCAAGCGACTAATGGTGGACAGGGTATCGTCAACAACGCAGCTGGCGGTACGATCGGGGGAACTCTATTTGCTGTGGAGATTGACGGCGGCGCAACATTGACCAATCTGGGCGCGATCGTCAGTAAAACCGGTGACGGTATTTTCCTGGGCGCCGGCGGCACTGTGATCAATGCCGGCTATATTGGTGGCGGAAATGATGCCGTTCTCGTCGGGGGTAGCAATCTGCTCTTCGAAGTCGATCAGGGCTCGACGATCAACGGAGATGTTGTCGCGATCTCCGGAGGCGGCAACATTACGAACAATATCCTCGACCTCGCGGCCTCCTCCGGGACGGCCGCACTCGGCACTTCCTTCCAGAATTTCAACACGATCGAGATCGCGGCGGGCACTTCCTGGCTGCTCGAAGGCGACAGCGCCGCGGTGGCAAGCGGGCAGACATTTGCCGGGTTTGCCACGGGCGATACGCTCGACCTGACCGGGGTTACCTTCACCGCCGGTGAAAGCGCGGCCTATACCGAGCTTTCCGTCAGCGGCCCGAGCTATGGTTATCTGGCCATCTCCAATGCGTCCGGGAGCTATAACATCAACTTCTCCGGCCTCGGCGGCAACCCGTCTTTCGCGCTGTCCAGCGACGGAAATGGCGGTACGGATATCGTGGTGGGGGCGGTGACATGTTTCTGCCGGGGCACGCTGATCCGCACTTCGCGCGGCGAGGTGGCGGTCGAGGCGCTGGCGATCGGCGATCTGGTGGCAACACTTGCGGGTGGGATGCAACCGGTCAAATGGATCGGCCGGCGTGCCTATGCCGGGCGGATGATCGCGAAGAACCATCTGGCGCTGCCGGTCTGCATCAAGGCGGGCGCGATCACCCCTGCCAGCCCCGCCCGCGACCTGCATGTCTCGCCTGGCCATGGCATTTTCGTCAACGGCATCCTCGTGCCGGCCTGGCGGCTCGTCAACGGCGTGTCGGTCACCCAGGCGGTGGCGGTGGAGCAGGTGGAGTATTTCCACGTAGAGCTGGAGCGGCATGAGGTGATCCTGGCGGAAAATTGCGCGGTGGAAAGTTTTCTGGAGCAGGAGGAATATGGCCTGCGCGCGCTCTTCCAGAACGCGGCGGAATTCCATGCGCTTTATCCCGGCGCAGCACCGGATGGGCCGGCTCTGCCGCGTGCCGACCACGGGTGGCAGCTGCAGATGGCTTACCGGCTTCTGGCCGCACGTGCGGGCGTGGCACCGCCTGCGGCACCACAGGGTCCGCTGCGTGGCTTTGTGGACCAGGATGGGCCGCATATCGTGTCCGGCTGGGCGCAGGATTGTGACGCGCCGGAAGAGCCGGTCGCGCTGGATATTCTGCTGAACGGGACGCGCATCGCCAATGTGCTGGCCGATATCTACCGCCCCGACCTGCGTGCGGCCGGACTGGGCAGCGGATGCCATGGGTTTATGTTTGCCTGTGCCGCGGATGCCTTGGGAGATATCGAGGTCCGGCGCAGCAGCGACGGCGCGGTGCTTGCGGTCCCCGGCACGCTGGCACGCATCCGGCAGTCGCAGGCGGCGTAAGGTTGGCGGATGGAGCTTGCCTCGTTGCCGGAGGAGAGGCTCACGCGCCTGAGTGAGTTCCGCCGGCCAGGCGAAGACGCTCAAACGGTGGTCGAAACCATTGAGCATATGGTGCTGACAGCGTTGCCGGAGTGGTTCTCGGAGGAAACGCTGACGGGTTACGCCAGGGTGGATATCAAGGAGCTGAACCGGCTGTTCGTCATCGTCCGCGGCGTGGGCCTGCAGGCCGGGTTGCGGAATGTGCGGTTGGATGAATTGAAGCGGCGTCTGGAGGCGGATGTGTCTCTGTCGCCCAGAGTGGCGGCGCTGCAATGCGGGTTCGGCTCCCTTAATGTGGCGCAACGATTTTTTAAGATGCGCTTTGGGATGTGGCTGACCGATATGAACGCGCCGCCCAGCTTGCAGTCACGGGACAAGCCCGGCGGGAACCAGGGCTGAGCTGCGGCGGAGACATGCCGGATGGTCCCGGTGCGGGCCGGCCGGGCGCGAAAGTATCAACATCGCCCGGCATTTGCCTTGTGGCTTCATAGGCGGAAGCATTATGTGTGCTGTACACCGGCGCTGCCGGTTGCCGCCGCATGATAGGAGCGCGCTGTCGTTATCTGGCGTATTTCAGTTTTGCGCAGCGCCAAGCGGCGCTTGGGGCGGCAAGCAAGTTGTTTAAATCAGCTGCTGCGTAACAGGCTGGTGCTTTGTGTCATTTCCGTGACGTTATTCTTGCCCGGGGGGACGGCATACCGGGCGCATGCGCAGCAGCCCACCGCTGAAATGCGGTTTGACATTCCGGCCGAGGCCCTCGTCAAGGCTTTGGAGACATTCGCCACGGCGACAGGCTGCCATTTATATTACGATAGCAGCCTGGCGGCAAACCGGCGTTCAGCCCCCGTCGCGGGGCAGTTCTCGCCGCGTGCCGCCTTGCAGGCCCTCCTGGCCGGCACGGGCTATGCTGTCACGCCCCTTGCGGATCAGAATGCGTTCACCATCACCTATCCCGTGCAGAAAAGCGCAGGCCAGATGCCGAAGGCGCAAAACCTCATGGCAAGCTTCGGGCCGTTTCTTGGCGTCATGCAGTCCGCGATCAGCCGGAAACTCTGTGCCGATACGGCCCTGCAGGCCGAGCCGGGGGATATTTTCCTCAGCTTCTGGATCGATGAGTCCGGCGCCATATCGGATGTGCGAATTCTGAAGCCGGATAATGATCCGGCCCTGAATGCCGAAATCGGCATGGACATCATCGGGCTTTCATTCGGCCAGCTTCCGCCCGCAGGAATGCCCCAACCTGTCACGATGGTGATCTTCACCGCCGCGGCCGATGATGAGCCCCGTTGCGCGGCGGCGGATTGAATTTTCTATTCACCTGATATTGCTTGTCATCAAAACAATCCCTGGGTAAACTCCCGATTAGTATTTGACCGCGAGCTGGATGCCATTTTTAGACAAATTTGCTTTGTTGCAGTCTTTTTTGGCGCAGTATGACGATTTGAAGCGTCGGCTGTCCATTCGCCTGGGCTCGGCGGACCTCGCCAGTGAGGCGCTTCAGGATACTTGGCTTAGGCTGGAAATGGGGCCGCCGATCGATCCTGTCCGGCAGGCCAAACCCTACCTGCTGAGCATGGCATATCGTATTGCCCTGAACCGCGTGCGGCGCGACCGGGGAAGTGTAAGCATCGAGGAATTTGAGGAGTTTTTTGAAATCCAGGAGGATGGGCCGAACCAGGAACGCATTCTGATCGCGCGCGAGGAGATGGAGCAGGTGAGAGCCGCGATTGCTCAACTCACCCCGCGCCAAAGCCGAGTATTGATTGGATCCCGATACGAAGGAATTCCCCTCAAGATTCTGGCGCAGGAGTTCGGTGTAACACAGCGCACGATCGAAACGGATCTGCAGCGCGCCGTTTTCCATTGCGCTCAGGCGCTTGAAAGACAGCCGCTGGAAAAACAGGTGCTCGAAAAAAAAATGCCGCAGCACTTCGGCTTGGCACTTCCAGATGTGTCTAAGGTCAAGGAGTGCGGATGATTTGGTCAAACTGCTCAAAAGGATCGGTATGATTTTTGCGTCGCCTGCCAATGCGGATACGGACAAAACCAAGTCGAGGATCGAGCGCGATGCTTTGGCGTGGGTTTTGCGCTTGTCTTCGGGAGTGGTTTCGGGAAAGGGCCGTTCGTCTGATCTTGAAAAGGCCATGCGCTGGGCGTCACGCAGTGAGGCGCGCAAGGCTGCGTTTACCGATGCGTACAGGATTTGGAAGATACTGGGAGGCATCGAGCCGGATTCCTTGCGGCGGCCCCTTTCATCGTTCCGTGGCTCATCGAATGTTAGCCGGATAAATATGGGCCGGCCCAGGCTGATCACGCAGGCTTTGGGCCGTCGCCGGCTGGTCGGCGGCATGCTGGGCGCATCGGCGGCCGTTGCCGTTTCAGCCGTCAACCCGCCATTCGGCCTCTGGCCATCCTGGAGCGAGGTTCAGGCGGATTACCGGACCAGGACGGGACAGCAACGGCAGATATTGCTGTCAGACAATATAAAAATTGAGATGAACACCCGGACCAGCCTCGATATATCGCCGCAAGGCAGTCAGTTGGAACTGATCTCGGGTGAAATCATGGTTTCGGCATCACGAGAGATGGGCGAGCCCTTTGTCGTGACGGCGGCAGGCGGCCGTATTGTCGCGAAAGATGCGATTTTCAACGCGAGATATACCGAGGATAAGGTCTGCGTCACTTGTGTGACAGGAACGATCCGGATTCATAACCGCGATGCTGTGCTGGAGGTGCCCCAGGGCTACCAGGCCGCCTATGCGAATGCCGGTGGCGCATCCGTTTCGGTAGCAAATACCGCAATCGTGACGGCCTGGCAGGATGGGGAGGTCGTGTTTGAGTCGACGCCGATTTCCGACGTTGTTGTAGAGATCAACCGTTATCGCCCCGGCCGCGTGATCATCGCAAACGAGGTTCTGGGGCGCAGGCGGCTGAATGCCAGTTTTCCCATCGGCAGCATGGATGAGGCGCTCGAAGCCATCCAGCAGATTTATGGCGCCCACGCCGTCGAATTGCCGGGCGGTATCATCGTCCTGAGCTGAGCCGCCGCCGGGGCTTTTTCTATCATGATTTAGTAATTGAGTATGCAGCGGACCGGCCCCGCAGCGCTTGCGCGCAAATTATTTGCCGCGATCCGGCACCGTCATAAACTTGTCACTGATTTTCTGCTTCTTTTAACTTCGGCTCCGGCCTCCGTTGCGTGTCTAGTTCATGTGAAGTGCATGGCGCGGTCAGGATTGCAGCCGAGCCGGAGTGGAGTTTGAATGCTTGCCCGCGAAGATATGGTAAGGACCGATGCAGTCATCCGGCCGGCAGCGGGCACGGGCTGGTGATCGTCGGTAGACTTACGAAAGCGGCGCGCGGCGTGGCGCGCTGGGGTATCGTTGCGGGCATGGCGTTATGCGCGGGTGCGCCAGCGCAGGCCGGCGGGCTGACGGCCAGTGGTCTCGCTGCATTGGCCAATCCGGGGACCGCCGCGACCAGTGCCGCCACCGGCAGTCCGGCCCTAACAAGTTCGTCCGCGCTCCCGGCAGGGCAAGCGACGCAGGTTCAGGCGGTGCAGACCGCGAATGATCTGGCGGCCGCCGCGCGCGCCATCACGGCGATGCAGGCCGCCCAGGCGGCGGCCCAGTCCACAGCCGTTTCGGGCGCCAATAATCTCGGCCTCGATCCGGCCCATCCGGGGCAGGCTCTGCCGAATGTGGCGGACGGGCTGCAGGCCGGCGGCCTCGTGCCCGACAGTGGCCTGGCTTCCCCCGGTCTCGCCAATCCCGTCACCAGCTGGACTGGCGCCAATACGCCGGTGCAGACCGTGAATGCCGGTAAAACTGCGGTGACCATTCAGCAGACGGCGGCGAATGCGACGTTGAACTGGACGAATTTCAACATCGGCAAAAACACCACGCTGACGTTCAACCAAACCGCCGGTGAGGTGGCGCTGAACCGTGTCGAAGACACTTCCGGCTCGCCCAGCCAGATCCTCGGCGCGCTTGCGGGCGCCGGGCAGGTCTATGTGATCAATCATAACGGCATCATTTTCGGCGGCACGTCGCAAATCAATGTCGGCGCGCTGATCGCTTCCTCGGCGGATATCAGCGACGCGCAATTCACGACCAACGGCATCTACAGCACGCAGTCGGGGATTAGTTACAACCCGAGCTTCACCAATGCGGGCGGGGCGGTGACGGTGCAGGCGGGGGCGCAGATCGCCACGACCGGGCCGACGACGGTGACGTCCGGCGGCGGCTTCGCGCTGCTGATGGGAACGAGCGTCAGCAATGCAGGCACGATCACGACCCCCGATGGGCAGGCTGAGCTTGCCGCCGGTGATTCTTTCCTGCTGCGCCCGGGCTATGGCACGGCGGCGAACCTGGCCTCCACCACCCGCGGTAATGAGGTAGCGCCACAACTGAACAGCCAGGGCAGCAGCCTGGCCGGCGGCAGCGGCACGGTGAGCAATAGCGGCATCATCACGGCCGATACCGGCGACATCACTCTGGCCGGCGAGAGCGTGGCGCAGACCGGCGTGCTGCTCTCCACCACCTCGGTCTCGGTGCGCGGCACGATCCATCTGCTGACCTCGGCATCGGACCCCTATGGCAATGTCACACTGGGCGGCGGCAGCCTGACCATGGTCGCGCCCGCGCTGAACAGCACGGCGACCGCGCTCGACAGCCAGCGCGCCACACTGATCGCCCAGTCGGCGGCGGAAACCCCCGTCGCCACGCCGGGCTTTGACGATCTCAGCCTGCTGTCCGACCAGGAGGAGGATTCGCGGGTGGAAATCGTCTCCGGCAATTCGGTTGAATTCCAGAATGGCGCGCTGACCATGGCGCAGGGCGGCCAGGTTGCCGTCAGCGCGGTAAGCCGCATCCAGACAGACAGCGGCGCGGTCATCGATGTTTCCGGCACCGGCATCGCTCTGCCGGTCTCCGCCAATGACATCGCGGTCAATGTCCAGGGCTTCGAGCAGCGCGACGATGCGCAGAACCGGCTCACCGGCAATCTGAACAACAGCATGGTCTATGTCGACGCCCGGGACCTGAGCACCGTCGCGGCCGGCACGGGCGGCTATGCCACCGCGCGCGATTATACCGAAGGCGGCGTGCTGGAGGTCTCCGGCTATCTCGCCACCACCGGCCATGAAATCGGCGAATGGACCGCGTCCGGCGGGGCCATCACGCTGCAGACAGGTACTGCCGGCGCGATTGTGGCGCAGACCGGCTCGGTCTTCAACATGGATGGTGGCGCCATTCAGTACCAGGCCGGGCTGGTCAATCAGAGCTATCTGCTGGGCGAGGACGGGCAGGTCTATAACGTCAACACAGCTCCCGCCTATATCACCTATGCCGGTGTCTATAACGGCTTCCTGGAAGATCACGCGACCTGGGGCGTAGGCGAGGTCTACACCAACCCGCTGGTCGATCCGTCGGCCATCGAGGAGGCTGGCTATACCGAAGGGCGCGATGCCGGCACGCTGACACTGGACTCGCCGACTTCCCTGTTCGCTGGGACCATCGACGCCAGCGTGGTGAATGGCTCCGAACAGACGAGTGCCGCGCCGCCCGGCGTGACCGACCCCTATCTGCTGGCGCAGAATATCGTCGCCGAGCCAGGCGCGCTGGTGCTTGACGATGCCGCCGGCAATGGCGGTCCCGTCACGACAAACGTCGACTTCACCGGCGCCACAGGTGCGGTGGATGCCGCCGATAGCCTGGCGGTGGGCAGCAGCATCCCCGATGATCTCACCGGCACCAGCGATTTCGATGCCGCCGCAATCAGCCAGGCAAATCTCGGCGGGCTGGATGTGCTGACCGAAGGTTCGGTCGGGGTGACGGCGCCGCTCACCCTGGCTGCAGGTGCCAGCGTCAGCCTGTCCGGCTCGGCGGTTACGATCGCGGCCGGCATCACCGCGCCCTCCGGCACCGTCAACGCCGGCAATGTCGATGAGACCACGCAAACCGTGCTGGCGGACCCCGTGACGGCGGTGACCGGCGATGTCGTGCTGGCCAACGGGGCTGCGATCGACACCGCGGGCGTATGGACCAATATGACTGCGGACCCGGCAGGGCCGGACGATGCCGCCTTCGCCAATGGCGGCGCCGTGTCGCTGATTTCGGCCACCAATCTCCAGCTTGATACGGGCAGCGTGATTGATGCTTCCGCGGGCGCCGCGATTGCGCAGAACGGCGCGCGCACCGGCGGGGCGGGGGGTAATATATCGCTCTCCCTGGTCAATCTGGACAGCGCTTTGCCTGAAACAGGCGATCTGCTGCTGGGCGGGACGCTGGAGAGCACCGGCTTTTCCGCCGGCGGCGCCCTCACGCTCGATGCGCCGAACATATGGATCGGCAGCTTCGCGGCCACCGCCGATGCCGCGGCCGTTACGCTGCAGCCGGATTTCTTCGATGCCGGTTTCTCGTCCTATACGCTGAACGGCCAGATCAGCATCGCCCCGGATACGTCCATTGCCGTGCTGGAGCCCACCGAGCAGTTCACCGGCACCAGCGCTTTGGTGCCGACCGGCGGAGAGACATCGGCAGGTGCCACGCTGACGCTATTGCCGCTCTATACCGCCAACACGCAGCTCACCAGCATCAGCCAGCGCCCAGGCGCCAGCCTGACCCTGAATTCGACGGGGTCTCTCGACATCCCCGCCGGAGCCTCCATTACGGTCGATCCGAAACAGGCGATTACCCTGACCGGCGACGGCCAGATGACCATCGACGGCGATTTGACGGCGCCGGGCGGGGCGATCGATATCACCGACAATGCCACGATCACCAGCGTCATCCCGGTCACCACCTATGCGGACGGGCAGATTTTGTCGGTCTGGCTAGGTGCCGCCAGCCAGCTCAACACGGCGGCCGCGCCGTTCACGGCGAGCAATGCCGCCGGTGACAGCATCGCCATCGCCCCGTCCGGCGGCACGATCGACATCACCGGTAACCAAGCGGTGATCATCACCGAGACCGGCGCGGTGCTCGATGCTGCGGGGTCCTCCGCCGTGGAGCTGCCGCCGCCGCTGGCCAACCCTGCGCCGGCGCGGGCCGAGGGCACGCCGGCCGAGCAGCCGATCGAGCTTGCCGGCACGGGCGGCAGCATCGTGCTGGGATCCCAGAACGGGCTGTTCCTGTACGGCGGTATGCTGGCGCCCGCGGGCGGCGCCGGGGCCGCCGGCGGTTCATTGTCCCTCACTTTGGACACGGACGGGCTTCTTAATGCGCAGAACCTGCCCGATGCGCCGCGCATCCTCACCATCACCCAGGCGGACACCGCCCCGGCATTGCCCGCGGACCTCACACCGGGCGTTGCCGATGCCGCGCTCCTCCGCGGCACGGGCCAGATCAGCGCCGCACAAATCAATGCCGGCGGCTTTGGCACGCTCTCCTTCTCGGCCAACGACGTCTTCATGTTCCAGGGTGACGTGACGCTGACGGCGGCGCAATCCATCACCCTCGCCCAGGGCCGGATCGCGGAGAGCACCGGGGATGGATCGGTCGTGCTAGCGGCCCCGCATGTCGTGCTGATCGGCAATGAGGCCGTCAATGCGGCGAATTCTAATAGCATCACGGAGCAGGCCGTCACCGGCTATTCAATGGTGAATTCAAGCGGCTCGTTCACCGTGGACGCAGGGCTGATCGACCTTTCGGGTGCGGTCAGCTTCGGTGGCATCGAGACCGAGACGGCCGGCGCGGGCACGGTCACACAGGATCTGAGCGGCTTCTCCAACGTCAATCTCGACAGCACTGGCGACATGCGGTTCCTCGCGGGGAGCGGACCGGGCGAAACGGCAGCGCTGACGACGTTGATCAGCACGGCCAATGTCAATCTCAGCGCCAGCGTCATCTATTCGACCGCTGCGAATGGCGCTACGGCCTTCGTCCTTGCCGGTTACGATCCTGCGCTTTCCGGCGCCACGGGCACGTTCCTGCCCAGCGGCGTGCTGACCATCAGCCAGCCGGTGGGCAACGACCCGGTGGCACCCGATGACATCCAGGGCAGCATCGCCTTCGATGCCGCCACCATCGCCGATAGCGGGGTGGTCTGGAACCCGCTCGGCAACATCACCTTCGGCGCGTTGTCGCTGATTGGTAATGTACTCCCCGGGAACACATTTGGCGTCTCTGTCTCAGGCGATCCGTTGGCGACGATCGAACTGCTGCCGGGCAGCTTTACCTCGGTCAGCGCCGCCGGGCTGACCATCCCCTATGGCGGCACGACGGATGGCGTCACCTATGACGTCAACGGCGGGGCTGCCACGATCGGCAACAGCACTATTTACGGGTTGAATGCCGTTACGCTGGCGAGCGGCACGGCCGTACAGCCCGGAACGATCACGCTCGGTGCGCAACAGATCAACGTCTCGCCAGGCGCCACGCTCGACCTCGACGGCGGCGGCAACCTCGCCGGCGAGGGTTTTATCAGCGGCGAGGGCGGCTCGACCGACGTGCTGGTCTCGCCGCTGCTGGAGGACGGCGCGTCGGGCGGCGTCACCCAGCCGACGCTGAGTGCGGATCCGGTCTATGCCATCGTCGCCGGGGGGCAGCCGGAAGTGGCGCCGGTGCAGGATAATACGGAGACAGGCGCCACAGGGTCGACGCCGGCGGTCGGCGAGCAGATCATCATTCCCGCAGGCGTTCCGGGCTTGCCCGCCGGACGCTACACGCTGCTGCCGGCCTCCTATGCGCTGAGCCAGGGCGGCTACCGCGTGGAATTCGACGGTGCGGCCAATCTCGCCGCCGCCCCGGTCGTGGCCCTGCCGAACGGCTCCTATGTGGTCGCCGGCCAGACGGGCGTGGTCAACACCAATGTCGCAAGCAGCCTGCCCACCGGTTTCACCATCACCCCGGCCGCGACCGTGCAGAATTACGCCGATTACGACACCGAGAGTTACAGCGACTTCCTGGTGGCCGATGCCGCGCAGTTCGGCGCCAATCGTCCGCAACTGCCGGAAGATGCCGGCCGTCTGGTGCTGAACATTCCAGCCCTAGACACGGCTGAACTCAGTGATGCCGGTGTCACCTCCTTCGTGCCGGCCAGCGGCGGTGTCGGCGGCACCGTGCAGATCAACAGTAGCGGCGACCTCTCGATCGATGGTGCCACGGCGCCGGATCCCGAGGCTGGTGTGGCGGCCCTGAGCGCCGCGGCAATCGACGCTTTCGCGCCGCAGATTCTGGAAATCAAAGCCGCGGGTATCACGCTGGACCCGGGCGCCACCGTGGCGGCGGCGCGCGTGATCCTGACCTCGACCAGCACCAGCGGCGGCATCACGCTGGAGGATGGCTCAGAGATCGATACGCTGGGCCAGGGCAGCCTGCCGATCGATTCCAGCAACGCCGGACCATATACGAATGGTGGCGGCAGCATATTGGATGTCGGCAACGGCTATATCACCTATACGAACACCAGCAGCGCGAGTGGCGGCCCGATCACCATCGCCAACGGCGCAACGGTCTATACGGACGGGTCGATTATCCTCTCCACCGGCGCTGCGGTGAACATCGGGCTGGATGCGAATTATGGTGCCGCCTATCTCGACCTTTCCGTGCCGGAGATCAATATCGGCGACCCGGCCGCGGCCGGTGCGGCTTCCGTCGCGGGGCTGAGCTTGACGCCGGCCGTGCTGCAGCGGCTGACCGCGGGTGTGCCCGGAGCCGGTGTGCCCGCCACGCGGATATTGGCTCTTTCGGCGTCGCAATCGCTGAATTTCTTTGGCACCACCTCGCTCGATCTCAGCGGCAGCAACGTCCAGCTGGTGATCGACAGCCCTGCGATCTACGGTTTCGGTTCGGCAGGCGATGTCGCGACGATCAGCGCCGGCACCATCGTCTGGAATGGCGAGCTGGCCTCCGGGGCATCCGGCGCACCAGGTGCCGTGCTGGCGAACGGGCCGGGTTACGCCGGTGACGGCACGCTCGATTTCGATGCCGGTACGATCGTCTTCGGCTATTCCGACCTGGACGAGCCGGCCCGCGACGTGCCGCTCGACCGGCTCACGCTTGGTTTCGCCACCGTCAACCTGAATGCCACGACGGAGATCACCGCCAATAACCAGGGTGCGCTGGCCGTGTACCAGAGCCAGACGCAATATGGCGCGGCGGGGACGGGCGGTGTGCTGAACCTCAATACGCCACTGCTGACCGGCGCGGATGAGGCGAGCATGGCGTTCACCGCGGGCGGCGCGCTGAACATCGCCGCACCGGCGGGTGCCGCACCCGCAACGTCGCTTGCCGCCAATGCAGCCGGGGCGGAAATCGACCTGACTGCCGCTTCGGAAAATATCGACAGCGCGGTGATCCTGCCCAGCGGCAAGCTCGACCTGCAGTCAACCGGCGATATCACGCTCGGCGCCGCCGCGAATTTCGATCTCAAGGGCGATGTCAGCAATGTTCTTGGCAGCACTACCTATGGCGCCGGCGGCAGCCTGGTGGCCGAAACCTCCGCCGGAAACATCACCCAGGCGGCCGGGTCGGTCATCGACGTCTCGGCCGCAGGCAGCGATGCGGGTTCGGTCGCGTTGACGGCGGAGGCACCCGGGGCCGGTATCGTGACGCTGGACGGCACGCTGAACGGGAGCGCCCCCGCTGCCGATACATCCGGCTCGTTCACGCTGCGTGCGCAGACCGTCCCGGATTTCACGGCGTTGAACACTTCCCTCGATAATGGCGGCTTCTTCGACGCACGTTCCTTCGAGATCGAGCAGGGCAATCTCACCATTGGGAATGGCGTCGAGGCGCAGAATATCAGCGTCTCGGTCGATAACGGCAGCCTAACCGTCGACGGCACGATCGATGCCAGCTTCGGCGGCGCCGGCAGCATCAGCCTGGCGGCCGGGAACGGCCTGACCCTGGCGTCCGGCGCGGTGCTGGCGGCCGAAGGGCGCGTGCTGCAGACCGACAGCTATGGCCAGCCGATCGCCGCCGCGAACACGCCGGAGGTCAGCCTCACCACCTCGGATGGCGCGCTGACGCTGCAGTCCGGCGCCAGCATCGACATGACCTCCGCCGACAATGTGGCGCGCGGCGATCTGGAGCTGAACGTGCCGCGGCTCGGCGGCAATACTGCCGGCGATGCCGATATCAGCACCGGCACCGGGCTGAACATCAGCGGGGCGGCAAGCATCGCGGTCAACGCCTTCGCCACCTACAACGGCCTGGCCGATACGGCCGGCACGGCATCCGGCGCGCCGGATGCGCTGATCACCCAGGCCTATCTGAACCAGATCAACACCAACGATACGCTGCCCTATATGGCCGCCGCCGCCGCCAATACCGACCTCGCCAGCCGGCTAAGCGGGCTGGCCGCCTATGACTCCGTCCTGCATTTCCGCCCTGGCGTGCAAATCACCAGCGCCACGGCGGATGGCGACCTCACCGTGCAGGGCGATCTCGATCTGTCCGGCTACCGCTATTCCGATCCCGCGGGGTACGGGCTGCAGGTCAACCCCGCGGCTTACGGCTCCGGCGAGCCCGGCGTGGTGGTCATCCGCGCCGGCGGCAATCTGAATGTCTACGGCAGCATCACAGACGGCTTCAGCCCGCCGGTCAGCGATGCAGGCACCAGCTATGCCAGCGGCTGGGTACTCTCTGCGGGTGCCGCCCCCAACCTCCAGGCCACCGTGGTGCCTGTGAGCGTTACCCTGGCCCTGGGCTCGGCCATCGCGCAGGAGGGGAGCAGCCTCAATTATGCCGTGCCGGTCAGCGCCGGCGTGTTCGAGAGCGGCGCCGTGGCGCCGGTGGCCTTGACCCTTGCCGGCGCCACCCAGACCACCAGCGCCGCCTTCATCGCCACCAGCAATATCTCCCGCGCCGGCGTCACTTTGTTCACCGCCGGCCAGCTCGTCCCGGCCGGAACAAAACTGCTGAGCGGCACAATCATCGCCGCCGACGGCAGTTTCCCCTTCACGCTGAATGTCGCCGCGGTGGTCTGGCCGGCCGGTATCCCCATCGATATCGCCTCCAGCAACAACAGAACCCCGCTCACCGGCGCGGTGGTGGTGCTGTCGCAGAATCTGACGCTGCTGCCCGGCTCGGTCATTTCCGGCAACAGCTACATCAGTTTCGCGAATGGCGGCGCCAGCGTTTCCACCCGCGCGGCGGCTGGCGGCACCCAAGGCCAGATCTATCCGCTGGGGCAATTGCTGCCGGCGGGCGATCTCTCCTGGTCCATCCGGTTGGTGAGCGGCGCCAACACGGCGGCGGCTGACACGCATGCGGTGCAAGCGGCAAGCGCTTTGGCGGCGGTGGATGACGGCGGTGATCTGATGCTGGCGGATACACATTACGGGCCGGGGGCGGTCCCGGCTTTCAGCGTGATCCGCACCGGCACGGGGTCGCTCAGCCTGATGTCCGGCGGCAATATCACGGAAGACTCCGATTACGGCGTTTATACCGCGGGTGCGCAGGCGCCGGGGGTGAGTGCGGCGTTTGAGTTGCCGCAAGGCCTGGGTGCGGACGGCACGCTGCTTGGCAATACCTATGTCTCGCTCGCTGGGCTGGAGAATTACCAGGCGAATTATCCGGAAGGCGGCGGCAATGTGCTGGTCAGCGCTCAGGGCAATCTGACCGGCTTCATCGGTACCAGCGGGACAGATACGGATGCGCTGGGCTCCTGGCTGTGGCTGCAGGGCGGGGCGGGGCAGGCGGCGGCCTGGTGGGTGGAGTTCGGCGCGCTCGAACCCACCGGCGGCTCGCCGCAACTGGACGGCTTCCAGGGCATCGGCACGCTCGGCGGCGGCAATCTCACGCTCAGCGCCGGCGGCGATGCCTCCGGCCTCAACCTCGCCGTTGCCTCCACCGGCCGCGTGCTGGCGAACGGTACGCTGCTGCAGACCGGCGGCGGCAATCTGACCGCCGATGTCGGCGAAGCCGTCAATCTCAGCACGACCACCGGTTCCAGCGGGCTGATCACGGATTTGCGCGGCGATACCACGCTGACGGCCGGCTCGATCGGCATGATCGTGCCGGCCTACCAGGCCGATGACGCGCTGGGGGATGACCCGCGCGCCGTGGCGGCCCTGGATACGGAGCTGGCCACGGTAACAGACGGCATCGATCTGGCGCCTGGCGACGGCACGGTCACGGTCGATACGCGCGGCGATCTGGTGATCAATGATGTCGAGAATCCCGGCATACAATCCGTACAGACCGCTGGCATCCCGCAGGTCGATACCACACCGGTCGATTTCACCACGGATGGGCAGACCATCGATCAGTCCAGCGGCGGCGAAACGGTCTTCTCGCTCTGGTCGGACGCCACCAGCGTCGCGTTGAATTCCGCCGGCGGCGACATCACCCCCTATCAGGATCCGAGGAACATCGTGTCCACCACCTATTACCCGCCGAGCCTCTCGGTTGTGGCGCAAAACGGCAATATCGATCTTGTCGGCGGTACGGTCGAACTGGCACCAGCGGCGGATGGCACGCTCGCCCTGCTGGCCGCAGACTCCATTTACGGTTTCGCCACCCCTTCCGCCGCCAACCCCGACGGCAGCACCACAATCGCCATGTCGGGCGCCGATCCAGATGTGGAGGCAACGCCGTTCGATCCGCTGATCCGGGTGACGGATCCCAGCACCGGCGCGTTCGAATATACCAACGGTGCGCAGGGCAATGGGCTTGTGCTCATCACCTTCGGGGCCGATACGCCGACCGAGGATCTGCACCAGGACGGGCAGGCACCTGCCGCCATCCTGGCCGGCACCGACATCGTCGGGCTGAACATCGGGCAGGTGCAAGGGGGCAACCGGGAATATATCGCCGCGATGCCCTTCGATGTTGTCGCCGGGCGCGATATCGTCTCCAGCGGCTCGCTGGGGACGCCCAGCCTGTTTCTCAATCTCGGCCCTAACGACGTGACCAGCATCACCGCCGGCCGGGATATACTGGAAAGCAGTTTCGACATTGCCGGCCCCGGTTCGCTGCTGGTGCAGGCCGGCCGGAGTATCTACGAGCCGGGCGTTACGGTAACCGGCGAAAACGGCACGGGCAGCGCGCTCGAAAGCGTAGGGCCGCTGTTCGATATTAATCCGAATAACCGGGATGGCGGTGCCAATATCACCGTGATTGCCGGCACAGGCACCACCGGCCCGGATTATACCGGCTTCGAAAATCTCTACCTCGATCCGGACAGCACTCTCGGCTTGCAGGACGCAGCCGCGATCATCAGTGAAAACGACGCGGCGCTGCTGAACTATCTGCAGACGAATTACGGCTATACCGGAAGTACTGCCGGCGCCTATGCCCGTTTCAAGCAGCTCACGTCTGACCAGCAGAATCTGTTCCTGCTGACCATATATTTCAATATGCTGGACCAGTCCGGCCTCGAATTCAACGAAGCTGACAGCGTGCGCTACAAGAGCTATGCGCTCGGCCGCGACGCCATCGCGGCACTCTTTCCCACCACCGGCGCCAACGGCCAGCCCATCACTTATGCCGGCGATATCACTTTGTTCGGCCCCTCCGGCATCCATACGGATTTCGGCGGTGCCATCCAGACCTTGGCCCCGGGCGGCGAGACCATTGTCGGCGTGGAAGGGGCGACGCCGCCCGGCTCCGCTGGTTTCATTACGCAGGGCACCGGCGATATCGATATCTACGCACAGGATAGCGTTCTGCTGGGCGAAAGCCGTGTGCTCACCACCTTCGGCGGCAATGTTCTGGTCTGGTCCGCACAGGGCGATATCAATGCCGGCCGCGGTGCCAAGACCACCGTCGTCTATGCCCCGGTGCAGCGGGTTTACGACGATTACGGCAATGTTTCCCTGTCGCCGAGTGTGCCCTCCACGGGGGCCGGCATCGGCACGTTGAATCCGATACCGCAGATTCTGCCGGGCAATATCAACCTGGTGGCGCCGGTCGGCACGGTGGATGCCGGCGAGGCTGGTATCCGCGTGTCCGGCAATCTGAACATTGCCGCGGCACATGTGCTGAATGCGGCGAATATCGAGGTGCAGGGCACGACGACGGGCGTGCCGACCGTGGCCGCCCCCGATATCGGCGGGCTGTCCTCCGCCAATAATGCCGCCGGTGCGGCGGCAGCGGCGGCGGCAGCAGCGGCGGCGCATCCGGCCCCGTCGGATCAGCCCTCCATCTTCCTCGTCGAGGTCCTGGGTTATGGTGGCGGCAGCGGCACCAATGCACCGGGGCAAAAGCCGCGCGAACGCAAAAAACCTGCAACTCAAACCAGCTATGATTACGGGAGTCCGTTTCAGGTGCTGGGGCTTGGGCCGATGTCGGCGACGCAGATACAGCAGGTCGCAGATGCGATGAGGCAGGAACGAAAATGATACAAAATCGTTTCTGTTCCGGCAATCGCCATGATTAAATGTTACAGGAACGGTCACATTCGGGGGCTGTTCAAAAACAATAATCGAAGTCTAAAGCTCAGGAGTTCGCGAATGAGTGTTATTGTGTGCCGTCGGGCAGCAGAGAATGAGCGAGGTTGATATAAATCGTGCTGGGTTACTGCAAAGGTGGAATGGACCGCGCTGCGCCGCAGGATTGTCCGGAACGTGTGATGCGTATGCAGCCTGCCGCCCAGCGGCGGTTGCGCCATGGCGTGATTGCCGTTCTGAACATGGTTTTTTCCGCCGCCGCCATTTCGCAAGCACATGCCGCCAATCCTGCCCCACCGGCGGTGGCCGGCGGCCAGACGCTGGAGATCGACGAATATGCCGTGCGGGGCAATCACCTGCTATCGGAGGACGAGGCCTATGCGGCGATCGCGCCGTATCTCGGACCGGGGCAAACCGTTGCCAGCGTTAATGCGGCGCGCGCGGCCTTGCAGAAGGCCTTCGTCCAGAAAGGTTACCAGACGGTCGCGGTGGAAATACCGCCGCAGCATGTGACCGGGGGGGTGGTGATTCTGCAGGTGGTGGAAGAGCCGATTGGGCGGCTGCACGTCAAAGGCTCGCGCTATTTCTCCCTGGCGAAGATCAAAGAGCAAGCACCATCCCTGGCGCCCGGCCAGGTGCCGAATTTCAAGAAGATTCCGCATGATCTCGTGGTTCTGAACAGCTGGCCGGACCGGCAGGTGGTACCCGCGCTGCGCGCCGGTGCGGTACCGCGCACCGTGGATGTGGACCTGAACGTGAAGGATCAGTTGCCGCTGCATGCGACGCTGGAAATGGACAACCGCTACAGCCAGAGCACCACGCCCCTGCGCATCAACGGTTCGCTGACATACGATAATCTCTGGCAGCGCGGCGACACGATCAGCTTCAATTTTCAGACGGCACCGCAGGACCCGAGCAACGCCCTGGTATTTTCAGGCTCCTATCTGGCGCGGGTGCCGGATGCGGACTGGCTGACGCTGCTGCTCTACGGGCTGGTTTCGAACAGCAACGTGTCCACCGTCGGCGCCATCAACGTGGTCGGCAAGGGGCAGGTGGTGGGTGTGCGCGGCATCGCGACCCTGCCAGGTGCCGCCGGATTTTACGATACGCTGAGTGCTGGCGTAGATTACAAGCATTTCGACCAGGACGTCATACTGAACGGCAGCACCGGTGCCACACCGCTCACCTATTATCCCATCTCGGCGACCTACAGTGCCTCCTGGCAGGGTAACAATGCGCAGACGCATCTCGACCTGACACCGACTTTTTCCATACGCGGCTTTGGCAGCAATCCCGATGCGTTCGATGCCAAGCGCTTCGATGCTGAAGGGGGTTTCTTCTATTTGCGCATGAATCTGACACGCACGCAGGAGCTGCCGAAGGGGTTTGAACTCTTCGGCAGGGCGCAGGGCCAGGTATCTAACGAGCCGCTGGCCAATAGCGAGGAATTTTCCGGCGGCGGCCAGGATACGGTGCGCGGCTATCTGGAATCCGAAGTGCTGGGAGATGATGCGATCCTCGGCTCCGTCGAGCTGCGCACGCCGTCGCTGGGCCATCTGCTGGGACCGAAGGTCGACAGCTGGCGCTTCTTCACCTTCGCGGAAGGCGGCGAGCTGACGGCATTGGATCCACTGCCCGAGCAGCAGGCGATCTTCGACCTGGCCAGTGTCGGTATCGGCACGAATATCGAGCTGATCGATCATTTGAACGGACAGGTGGATGTGGCGTTACCGCTGGTCACCTCGGTTGCCACCAAGGCGGGCCAGCCGCGGGTGGAATTCCGGGTCTGGGTGGAATTCTGATGCGCATCAACAAACAAATTTTTCACGAAATTTCTCTGGGGGCTTCAATGCGTTTTGGTTCAACCGGCCGCCGGGCGGCAAAGATTTTCAGTTTGCTGCTGCTGGGTCTGTTTGTCGGCACCGTTTTCAAACCGGGTGCCGCATATGCCTGGTGGAACGGCGACTGGTCTGCACGCAAGACCATCACCATCGACACCACCAGCACCGGCGCGAATATTACCGACCAGATAGGTACCATACCGGTTCTCATCCGGCTCGATGTCAGCAATTTTACCTTCGACAGCGCCAATCCGGACGGCAGCGATCTGCGCTTCGTGGCGGGCGACGATAAGACGCCGCTCGCCTATCACATCGAGAAATACGACCATCTGCTGGGCCAGGCATTCATCTGGGTGAGTGTGCCGGCAGTGCAGGCCAGCGCGCAGACGATCATCTATCTGTATTACGGCAATAGCAAAGCCAGTGCCGGCGATAATGCCCAGGGCACGTATGATGCGAACATGGCCGCGGTCTATCATTTCGGCGAGCATGCTCGGCCCGCACGCGACTGGACGGGCCATGGCAATAATATGCTCAACCCCAGCGAGGCCGATGATTTCGCGCTGATCGGCCCGGGCGCGCGGCTCGATGGCCAGACCCCGCTCCAGCTGCCCGGCTCCTCCTCCCTGGCCTGGACGGCAGGGCAGGGCATCACCTGGTCGGCCTGGGTGAATGAGGCGTCGCTGCAGCCCGGTGCCGTGCTCTACAGCCGCACGGACGGCATCAGAACGGTGCAGATCGGCATCGATAATGGCGTGCCGTTCGTTTCCGTCACCACCCCGTCCGGCACGCAGCGCAGCAGTGCCGGCGCCGCCCTTACGGCCGCGAGCTGGCACCAGCTCACAATGGTGAGCGGCAGTAGCATCACGCTTTATGTCGACGGTGCCGCCTACGGCACGCTGGCGGCACCGTTGCCGGCGCTGAACGGCATCGCCTATCTCGGCGGAGATGCTTCCACGGGCACCGCGCCTGCCGCGGCGGCAGCCCCCGCCGCGCCGGATGCGGCGGCCACGCCGCCGGCAGCCCCCACGGCGGCGGCAACCACCGGGTTCATAGGCGAGATCGATGAGCTGGAAATCTCCAACATTGCGCGCCCGGCCGGCTTCATCAAATTCGCGGCGATCGGCCAGGGCAACAACCCGCTCGCCGGGCGCCTGCTGAGCTACGGGCAGGAGCAGAAACCCGCAAGCTGGTTCAGCGGCTATCTTGCCGTCATCCTCGGCTCGGTCACCGTCGACGGCTGGGTCATCATCGGCATTCTCATGATCATGGCGATCGTCAGCTGGGTCGTCATGGCGGACAAGATTTCCTACGTGAACCGCATCACCAAGGCGAACGAGGCCTTCGTCGATCAGTTCAGCCACGCCTCCCTGGATCTGATGTCGCTCGATACCGAGCGCGAGCAGAAGCTGATCGAACAGGCACCGCTCTACCATATTTACCATATCGGCTCCGAGCAGATCAGGTCGCGCTTCGCAGGGCAGGAGGGATACAGGCAGAAACTGCTGTCGGCGAACTCGATAGCGGCCATCCGCTCCTCGCTGGATGCCGGGCTGGTCCGCGAAATCCAGCGGCTTAATAAATCGATGGTGCTGCTGACGATTGCCATTTCCGGCGGCCCGTTTCTGGGACTGCTCGGCACGGTCGTTGGCGTGATGATCACCTTCGCCTCGATCGCGGAGGCGGGCAACGTCAATGTCAACGCCATCGCACCGGGCATCTCGGCGGCCCTCGTGGCAACCGTCGCCGGCCTCGTGGTCGCGATCCCGGCGCTGTTCGGCTATAATTATCTGAACTCGCGCATCCGCGACGGAATCGCCGACATGCAGGTGTTCGTCGATGAATTCGTTACGAGAATGGCGGAAGTCTATAGCCCGCGCGTGGCAGAACCCCAGAATGCGGCGGAGTAGAAACCATGCAGCTCCAGCCCGATGCCAACAAGCCCTATGACGATATCAACATCACCCCGATGCTCGATCTCGCCTATGTGCTGTTGATCATCTTCATCATCATGACGACAGCTGCTGTCCAGGGCATGAAGGTCAATCTGCCGCAGGCCAGCGCACAACAGAGCCTTGCCAAGCCGATGACGAAGGCGATCACCATCACCAGCGACGGCCGGCTCTTTCTCGACACCGTGCCGGTCAGTATGGCGGAACTGCAATCGCGATTGATGGCGGCTGAAGCCCAGACGCCCGATTTCCCCGTGGTCGTGAGCGGCGACGGCCAGGCGCAGTATCAGGCGGTCATGAACGTGCTCGATCTGCTCGGGCGGCTCAACATCACCCAGGTCGGGCTGGCTACCAAGCCGGCAGGCCAGTCGTAGCGGCGGACGGGCAAGGGCATGGCCAATCGCACCATGAAGCACAGCGCGCCGCGCGGCCTCTTCGGCAAAGCGAGAGCGCTTGCCGGGCAGCATGCGATGTCGTTGCGTGTCGGCATCGGTGGTTTCCTGATGCTCGCACTCGTCGCCTTTCTGATGCTGCACACGGCCGGGACCCCGCCTGAGCACCAGGCCCCACCCATCACCATGATCATGATCCAGCCGCAAAAACCACCACCACCGCCGCCCCCGCCGCAGCAGCAGAAAATGATTGTGCAGCCGAAAATGACCGTGCCCGTGCAGAAGCCGCTGGTGCCGAACCAGCCGCCGAGCAAGGCCCCGCCCAAGCCGGCGGGCCCGGCCGCACCGGCGCTCGGCACAAGCATCAAAAGCAACGGCTCCACCAATGCTTTCGACCTCAGTGGCAATGCCGGCGGCGGGCTGATCGGCGGCGGCGGCGGTGGTGGGGGCGATGCGCAGGACTATTATTCCGGGCAGGTGCAGAGCAAAATCTCGCAGGCTCTGGCCCAAAACCCGAAAACCAGAAAATCCACCTTCGCAATGGATGTGCGCATCTGGATCGATGCCGGCGGTGCCGTGAATCACGCAACTGTTAGCATATCGACAGGCAATCCGGCACTCGACGCGGCCATCGTAAATGACGTGCTGGTGGGATTGCCATTGGGCTTGCCGCCGGCCGGCATACCGATGCCGGTCGTCGTCCACATTACGGCGCAGGCAGCATTCCAATGAAAAAACCAACCCTTGGCCGTGGCACGGCAGAACAAGTTGCAGCGAAAGCAGGAAGACAAAATCCAATGTTTCATACCCAGAAGCTCGCCCGGTACGGCCTGACCGCCATCCTGCTTTCAACCACCCCCATTGCGGCCTGGGCGCAGTCCGACCCGCTGGCCCTGCTGGTGAAAGATCTGGTCAAACGCGGCGAGCTTTCCCCCGCAGATGCACAGGAGATCATTGCCGTATCGAAGTCGGAACATGGCGCGCAGCCGGCGCAACCAGCCGCCGCTGCCCCGCCGCCAGCGCCCGCAGCACCTCAGTCTGCCGGCACCATGGTCTCGACCGCCACGACACCGGACGGCACGATGCACCTGACCTATGTACCGAAATATGTGCGCGACCAGATCGCGGATCAGGTGCAGCAGCAGGTCGTGGCGCAGGAGCATGCGCAAGGCAACGCAGCCCCGTTCGAGGTGCCGGACTGGGTCAACAGGCTGCATTTCTACGGCGATGTCCGGGCCCGCTACCAGATGGATAATTTCCCGCACGGTAATGCAGATAACGGCATTTTCGACAATTACAACGCCATCAACACCGGCAGCCCGCTCGATGTCTCGCAAGCGGGCCTGGCCACCACTAAGCCGCCCTCGCTCAACGTGAATGAAGACAGAGCGGTTTTTGAACTCCGGGCGCGTCTGGGTGTTGATGCCGACCTTGGGGATGGCTTTTCGACGGGCTTCAGGATTGCCACCGGGAGCAATGATTCGCCCGTCTCCGAGAACCAGGTCTTGGGTGCTGCGCCGAGCGGCACCCAGGGCGGCGATTTCTCGAAATATGCTATCTGGTTGGATCGCGCCTATATCGCCTACCAGCCCGATATAGACGGGGATACGAAGGTGAAACTCGAGGTCGGACGGTTCGAGAATCCGTTCTTCGCCACGAATCTGATCTGGGCCGACGATCTGAATTTCGATGGCGTGGCCGCTCAGGGATCTTACGATTTCGAAAACGGCGTCGTGCCGTTCCTGACGCTTGGCGCGTTCCCGGTCTACAACACGGATTTCAATTTCGGCTCAACGAATTCAGTTAAATTTCCAAGCCATGACAAATGGCTCTATGCGGTGCAGGCCGGCACGGATTATAAGATCGACGATAATTTCGCGCTGAAATTCGGTGCCGCCTATTATTATTTCACGAACATGGAAGGTCAGCTTTCGAGCCCGTGTACGGTGCTGAGCGCTTCGACCAGTTGCGATACGGATGACGACCGTCCGCAATTCGCGCAGAACGGCAATACCTATATGCTGTTGCGCAATATCGTACCCACGGCGGCGAATACCGAGGGGACCACGACCCAATATCAATATTTCGGTCTGGCATCGCCGTTCCAGGAGCTGGCACTCACGGGACGGTTCGATGTTACGGGTCTGCCCCCGACCGACAGCTGGATCATCGCCGAATATGTGCGGAATCTCGCGTTCAATAAAAACAGCGTCGCGTCGAGAGCCTTCAATAATTTTGGCGGTGTGGCCGCAAATGCGCCGTCCGGCACCGTGGCACGCTATGAAGGCGGCAACCAGGGTTTCTTCATAACCGCATCGGTTGGCCACAAGGACCTCAAAAAGCGGTGGGACTGGAATGCTTTCCTCGGCTATAAATACCTGGAGTCCGATGCCGTGGTGGATGGGCTGACCGATTCCGATTTCGGCCTCGGCGGCACCAATCTGAAAGGCTATATCGCCGGCGGCAATGTAGCACTCAGCCCGAAAGTCTGGGTGCGCTTGCGCTACCTCAGCGCCGATGAAATCGTCGGGCCGCCCTACAAGAGCGATGTCTTTCAATTCGACCTCAATGCGAAGTTCTGAGCCATGCAGAGAATCAGCACAGCAGAGCGATTATTCTTGAAAAAGGGCGCCAAAAAGCCGTCGCCGCGTAGCAAGCAAGCGCATTCAGCCCGCTTGCGCAAGCACATGCTTTTGCTGCTCCTGCTGGCGCCCATGCCCTGGCACGCAGCGCTTGCCGATGCCACAACCGAAGCGCAATTGCGGACTGCTTTGCAGCAGGCTACGGCGCAGAACGCGCAGCTCGAAGACCAGCTCGCCAATCTGCAGGCAAGCCAGGCACCGAATGCAGCGATGGTCAATACGCTGCAGGCCGAGTTGCAAAGGCTGAAGCAGCAGGGCGGACCATCATCTCCGTCCGCCACGGCGGCATCAACCGCTCAGGCCGCCGCGCAAAAACGGCAATTGGCAGCAGAAACTTTAGAACTCGGCAAAACCAGGACAGCATATGCCCAGGCCGCCGGTGCCGCGCAGGCCGCGGCCGCGGCGAATGCACAGCTGACAGCGCAACTCGCGGCGGAAAAGGCGAAGACCAACGGTTGCGATGCCAAAAATGCCGCATTATACGCGCTCGGCAATCAGATTCTCGATGCCTATGCGCATAAGGATGACGGTCTTAGCGCCTTTGCGAATCACGAGCCCTTCATAGGCTTCGCGCGTGTAAAACTGCAGAACATCGTCCAGGATGATCAGGACAAATTATTTGAAAATCAGGTCAACCCGTGATGGGAAAACCTGCCGCTCAACTGCCGGGCCGGCTGCTCGCCATTGTTCTGGGGTCATGTTGCGGGATTATACCGGCCGCGGCGCAAAACGCGCCTGCCACCGCACCGGCCGGCCATACCTGCGTGCAGGCCGTCATCGCCGGCCAGCAGCCATTGCCCTATAATTGTCTCAATCAAGAATTGCAGCAGCAAGTGCAAGACACAGGCCGGGCGGTCCCCGCGATTCCCCTCGGCTCGACATCGCCGTCCAACGCAACCGGCACGTTCAACGAGCAAAGCCTGAAACAGCAATACGGACAGAATTACGGCAAGTCCGTAACGCCTTATCGGCCCGCGGCGCCGGTTTTCAACAGCCCGGTGCATTAACTTTTATATTTATCTTCTGAAACGATTGGAACTGGAACATGACGACACAACTTCCCTCCCTCTCACCTTTTCGCCGCGGCATCCTGCTGACCACCGCGGCGGCACTGGTGCTATGCACCGGTGGTGGCGTTGCGGCGAAAGCAGCGGATTCCGGCAAGGCCTCCAACACCGCGCAAACCGCGCCTGAAAATGCTGGGCCATCCATCACCGGCTTCAGGGGGGCGGATTTCGGTATGACGCAGGCGCAGGTCCGGCAGGTCATCGAAAGCGAATTCAAACTCCCGGTCAGCGCCATTACCGCCACCGCCAATGATATTCAGCATACGGCGGTGCTGAATGTGCAGGTGCCCGAACTGTTCCCTGGCAGCGGTGCGGCGAATGTCTCCTATATTTTCGGCTATCAGAGCCATCAGCTGATACAGGTCAGCGTCTTCTGGTCGAAACAGAGCGACCCCGGCATGACGCCGCAAATGCTGTACCAGAATGGTGAAAGCCTGCAGCAATATTTCTCCGGTGAAGGATTTCCGCCGGACCGCAGCAGCGGCAATATCGCGACGGGCAGCGGCATCATCCTGTTCCGCGCCTCCGATTCCGCTCAGAATGCCGTTCTGCTGGTGCTGTCCGGTACCCTCGCCAAAGATGCCAAGGCGCCGGGCAAAACCGTGCTTACGCCGGCCGCTCTTACCCTAGTATATGCCGCAACCCCGCAGCATCCGGATATTTTTCAGCTGCCCAAAGGGGCCTTCTAGAGGCGTAAACCGGCGCAATATTAATGGGGGCCGGGGCCTCTCCGATACCCCATCCCGGCATAGAACTTCTTCCAGCGCGTAGGTTTTGAGTGTAATCGGCAATAATCGCAGCAAAAAACCTGACGTGCTTCCTGTGAGCTTATCAAAAAGATGTTTCAATAGTTATCGGATGCTTGGCTTCGCACGGTTAGTAGAAGGCCGACCCGCAGTGGCTTGTTGCAGGGATCCCTTTTCCCGTTTGGTCCTGCGACCCAGAAACGCAGCGATCGTGAGTGACGTAGTGCTCAACAGCCGCCTCCTTCTGTGCCTGCGAGTACTTGGGACCCCAGCCCGCATAGCCCACAGGTAAATCGAGGCGCTGCTCGTATTCGCGGTGCCAGCCCTCCAGGGCATTATTGGTTGGGTAACCCAGCTGACGAATGGTCGCCCTGACGCGTTTGCCGAGCTTGATGAAGAGCTCGACCGATCGAATCCTGTCTTCGTACGAATACATGAACTACCTCCTGGTAGTCCAAGTTTTTGTCCGCATCCCCCCGGGTCAAATCTCAGTGGAAATCAACACGGACGGGCATCCACGAAAGTTTCAACTAGGAGCAATCGACATTCGGGACTTCCGGCGCGGGTAGGCTTTGTGATTCATAGAACTCCAGCTTCAACGATCTGGAGTTTTCTATGGCCCCCAAACGCTACGAGCTTTCGGAAAAACAATGGGC
>JAMFRU010000051.1 GCA_026224875.1 Acidocella sp. | reverse complement strand
GGGGGTCTGGGGCCTCAGGCCCCAGCGGGGTCGTCACGCCGGGAGGCGTGCATTCGCACGACGGGCGGAGCCCCCGCCTTTTCCGTGGAAACACCCCGCCCCTGGCCGTGCGGCGCGGGACGGCGTAGATACCCGGGCAAACGCGAGGGGGTCACCATGCTGGTTTTCGCTGTCATTGTCATTATTGGTTTGGCGCTGGTTTATTTGCACGATGTTCGGCAGACCCAGCATACGATTTTGCGGAATTTTCCTGTGCTTGGCCATGTGCGGTACTTTGCCGAGACCTGGGGCGAGTATATGCGCCAGTATCAGTATTTGCCGGATTGGGCGGAGCGGCCGTTCAACCGGATGGAGCGCAGCTGGGTGTATCGCTCGGCCAAGGGGGTTTCTAACCTTATTTCCTTTGGCTCCGAGGCGGTGCCGAGTTTTGTGTTCCGCAATGCTACTTTCCCTATTTTGGACGAGGAGAAGAAGGCCTATCCGGGCAAGCAGATCGGCATTGCCGAAGGGCCTGGTGCGTGCCGTCAGCCGTATCTGGCGCAGAGTTTTTTCAACATCTCGGGGATGTCCTATGGCGCGTTGAGCCATGCCGCTGTCAGCTCGCTGTCGCGTGGGGCGAAGATGGGCGGGGTGTATATGAGCACCGGCGAGGGTGGGCTGTCGCGGTTTCACCTGGAGGGCGACGCGGATATCGTGATGCAGATCGGCACGGCGAAGTACGGTGTGCGGGATGCTGACGGGAATTTATCCGATGACCGGTTGCGTGAAATTGCCGCTTTGCCGCAGGTGAAAATGTTCGAGGTGAAGCTGGCGCAGGGGGCGAAGCCGGGCAAGGGCGGGATACTGCCGGGCAATAAGGTGACGCAGGAGATTGCGGCGATCCGCGGTATTCCGGTGGGCATGCCGTCCATTTCGCCGAACAGGCATAAGGATATTGGTAATTTGCAGGAGCTGGGTGAGTTTATCGCCCATGTGCGGGAGATTACCGGCAAGCCGGTGGGCGTGAAATTCGTGCTGGGCGACCCCGGGTTTCTCGATGAGTGGTTTCACGATTGCACCGAAAATCCCGCGCATTGCCCGGATTATATCCAGATTGATGGCGGCGAGGGTGGCACGGGGGCGGCCCCTGAATCGCTAGCCGATTATGTTGGCCTGCCGATTACCCAGGCGCTGCCGTATGTGACGGCGATGCGCTATGAGCATGGGCTGCATAAGCGCATCCGCATTGTCGCCTCGGGTAAATTGGTAACGCCGGACAAAGTGGCATGGGCGTTGTGCATGGGGGCGGATTTTATCTCCTCGGCGCGCGGCTTCATGTTTTCGCTGGGCTGTATTCAGGCGATGAAATGCGGCAGCGGGCGCTGCCCCACGGGCGTGACTTCGGTGGACCCAAAGCTGATCAAAGGGCTGGACCCGGCCGATAAAGCCGTGCGCGTGGCGCGCTATGCGCAGAAGATGCGCGAAGAGGTCGAGATTATCGCCCATAGCTGCGGGTTGACCGACGCGAGCTTTTTCGCGCCCAAGCATGTAACGGAAATCGAGCGCGGCGTGGCCGGGTTCAGGACGACCTCCGCCTGATGTATTTGCTGCTGTTCCTGCTGGCGGCAGGGCTTAATATCGTTATGGGGTCGCATGAATGGCCGGCCGTGTTTGCGGGGAGCCTGAACGATCCGGATAGTTATATGCGGCTGCTGCGGATTGAGCAGGGGGTGCGGGCGGGGCATCTGGTGGTGACCGTGGCGCGCGATGATTCCGGGGCCGGCGTGTATGTGGAGTGGTCGCGGCTGCTGGATATATTGCTGTGGCTGATGGCGGCACCATTCGCGTTGTTTCTCGGCTGGCATAAGGCGCTTTATGTGGCTGGCGTGCTGCTGGGGCCGCTTGGTGCCGGGTTTTTGGGCGTTGTGCTGGCCTGGGCTGTGGAGCCGTTCGCGGCGCGGCGGTATTTATGGACGGCAGCGGCCGCGGCGGCGGTGTTACCTGGCTTTACCACCATCGCGGGGCCGGGGGTGGTGGGCTACCATATCCTGCTCCTGGTGATGATCGGCCTTACAGCCGGCTGCGTGGTGCGGGCCTGGCGCGGTGACCGGTGGACGGGGTTTCTGGCCGGAATCTCGGGCGGCTTCGCGATATGGCTGACGCCGGAGACCATGCCGTTTGTTCTGGCCGCCTATTTGGCGCTGGTACTGCGTTGGTGGCAGCGGCCCAATGGGGTGGTGCTGCTGGGTGCTGCCTCGGGGTTTTTCGATGTTCTGGGGGTGGCGCTGTTCGTTGACCCGCCGGGCGGCGGTTATGGCGTGGCGGCGGTGGACCGGCTCTCCTACGTGTACGTTGCCTTGGGGCTACTGCTGCTGGCGGGCACGGCGCTACTGGCGCGGGTGCAGGACCGGCTGGGGCGTGGGCGCGGGCCGGTGGGGCTGCTGCTGCTGGGCGGGCTGATGGTTGGGTGGATTGCGGCGTTCCCGCGCGTCGCCATGGGGCCCTACGGCATCTTGCCGCCTGACCAGGCTAAGGTGTTTTTCGGGCCGATTTCCGAGCAGCAGCCGGTGCATGGCGCAGCGCTGGTGGTGTTTTTACTGCCTGGGTTCTGTGCCGTGGCCTATGCGCTATGGCGCGGGCTGGGGCCGCAGCGCGTGGATTTTGGAGCGATGGCCTCAGCCGCCATGCTCGGGGCGCCGCAGCGGCATAGGGTGTTGTGGCTCTACATAGCGGCGTGCGGTGTGGTGTGCCTGGTGCTGGGCGCGAAATTCCTGCTGTTTGTCGGCTTCTCGGCGTTGTTGGGGGCGGCAATGCTGCCGGTGGCGATGAGCGAGATAAGCGCGGCGCTGGCAGCACGGCCGGTGCTGGCAAGTGCTGCGCGCAGTGCCTACGCCATATTGGTGCTGGCGGTGCCGTTGGTAACCGCCATGGCGGTGCCTGGGGCACCTGCCGCGGTGCCGGTGAAGGGGGTTGCGGTACGGAGCTATCCAAGTTGCAGCCTGCGCCGGGTGGCACCACTGCTGGCACCGTACGCGGGGCAGGTGGTGCTGGCCCAGGTGGAGGATACGCCTGAGCTGTTGTACCGCACCCAGGTGCTGACGGTGGGCTCGCTGTACCAGCATGGTGTGCCGGCTTTTATGCGCGACAGAGCTGCCTGGCGCGTGGTGCCGGGGGCGGCGGTGCCGCCGGAATTTCGGGCCGCCGGGGTGCAATGGGTTTTGTTCTGCCCGCGTCCAGGGCGTTATATTCTGGTCCAGAACCTGCCCAAAACCACGTTGTGGGACGCGCTGGAGGAAGGCGACGTGCCAAGCTGGCTGACACCGGCGCGGCATGATGCGGATGGCTGGGTGCTTTACAAGGTCGCGCAATGAGTATCGCCCGTGCCGCCCAGGGCCTGGTGTTTACCCTTCTTCTTCTTCTGCTGCTGCTGTTCTGCGGGCATATCGAGGCTGCCAAGTTTTTGCCCCGCACGGCACCGGACGGGGTTTTGGGCCTGCCGACCGGGGATTTCAGCAATCTATGGAGCGCCGGGAAGCTGGTGCGGCATGGGCATCTGGCGACACTTTACGATGTGAACGGGTTTACGGCTTGGAAGACCGCCGCCTTCGGCCACCCCGCCGTGCGCAACGACTGGATTTATCCGCCGCTGGTGCTGCCTCTGGGGGCGCTGTTTTCGTATATCCCGCTGAGCCTGGGGTTTGTGCTCTGGAGCTTTGCCAGCCTGGCCATGATGGTCTGGCTGCTGCGCCAGGCCGGGCTCGGTTGGGGCGTGGTGGCTTTGGGCGTGTTCTGCCCGGCTGAATGGCTGAGCCTCATCTATGGGCAGATCGGCGGGCTCATCGGCTGCCTGGGTTTTGCCGGGCTGGTGCTGGCGGAGCGCCGGCCCTGGCTGGCCGGGGTGTTTTTGGGGCTGGTTACGTTAAAACCGCAAACCGGGTTTTTGCTCCCCTTCGCCGTGCTGGCCGGGCGGTATTTTCGTACGCTGCTGGCCGCTGCTTCGTGTGTTCTGGTGCTGGTGGCACTGCCTTTGCTGTGGTTTGGCGCGGCACCCTGGGCGGCGTTTCTGCACGACGCGCCAGGCACCGTCTCGCATCTGGTCGAGGCCAAATTCGGCCAGGGCTATCAGCTCACCGGCACCTCTGTGTTCTGGATGCTGCGCAGTTTTGGTGCCGGTGTTTCCCTGGCCTATGCGGTGCAACTGGTTACCGCCGCCTTGTCCGCTGCGGCGGTGTATCGCGTATGGCGGGGGGCCGGCGACCATCTTACCAAAGCCGCATTGACCATGTTCCTCGGCCTGTATGTCGCCCCTTACGGGTTCAGCGTAGACTTGGTTGGCTATTCCGTGGCGCTGGTGGTGCTGGTGCAAAGGCGCAACTGGCGGGTGAATTTGCTGGATGGCCTGCTATGGCTCTGGCCGGGCTATGCAGCACTTGTCACCGGCATGACCGGGCTGCTGCTGACACCTTTGGTGGTGGGCGTGGCGATTGCTCTGGCTGGGCGCCAATTACGAGGCGCACATGGCTGAGACAGCGCGCAACGAATATGTCACGGCAATTTTGAACGTCGTTCAAGCCGCCGTCTTCGCGGTGCTCACCTTGGGTGTGGTCTATTTGTCCTACAATGTCGCCATGGTGCATGGCGATATTCTGGCCGCCTACCCGTATTACAAAATGCCGGATGCGGATTTCACCAATGTATGGTGCGCCGGCATGCTTGCGCGCCAGCACGGGCTGGATGTGCTGTATTCATCCCAGGGGTTTCTGGCCTGGAAGGAAGCCTATTTCCACCATCCTTTCGGCTCGGGTGACTGGCTCTACCCGCCGCCGATATTGCCGCTCGGCTATATTCTTTCCTTCATGCCCCTTCCGGTGGCGTTCTACGTCTGGAACATCGGCACGTTTTTGGGCATCGGCGTGGTGTTGCGCTGCCTGCGCATGCCCTGGGCGGTGGTGCTGCTGGTGATGTTTTCCCCGGCCGAATACCGCTGCCTGTGCTTCGGCCAGTTCGGCGGCATGCTCGGCTGCCTGGCCTTTGCGGGGCTGATGCTGGCCGAGCGCCGGCCCGTAATGGCGGGGGTAATGCTGGGCCTGGTGACGATGAAGCCGCAGCCTGGGGTGATCGTGCCCATCGCCTGGCTGGCGGCGCGCCGCTGGCGTGCGATCGTGGCCGCCGGTATTACCTGCGCGGCGCTGATTGTTTTTGCCATGCTGCTGTTGGGCCCGCGGGTCGTGAGCCTGTATTTCACCAACTCTGCGGCCATGGTGGCCCGCACCATGCAGGCCCCGTTCGGCGCGGCGTATCAGACGAATGGTGTTTCGGTTTACTGGATGCTGCGCAGCCTGGGGGCGAGCAATCCGGTTTCCTATGCGTGTCAGCTCGCGGGCGCGGCGGCAGCGGCGGCGCTGGTGTACCGCGCATGGCGGCTGCCGGGGGCGAACCGGATCGCACAGATTGCCCTCACCTTGATCCTCTCGCTTTTCATAATGCCCTATGCCTTTGCCGCGGATATGGTGGGGTATTCCATCGCCGTGGTGGCGCTGGCCTGGGACCGTGGCTGGCGCGTGACCCTGCTGGACGGCGTGTTGTGGCTCTGGCCGGGCTATATCGTGTTTGGCACCGTGCTCACCGGCGTGCTGCTCACGCCCGTGGCGCTGGCGGCGGCGTCCGTTGTCGCCTGGCGCCAGCTTAAGGGTCCGTCAGCCGCCCGCCGGTAAGCGGCTCCGGCACGCCGGTGGTGCTGGGCAGAGAGAGCGGCAGGCCGCGCAGGGAGCGTACCGCGAGGTAGGCGAAGCATTGTGCTTCCAGGGCATCGCCATTCCAGCCGGCGGCCTCCACGGGCTCCACGGGCACGGCGAATTTTCGGCGGAGCAGGCGCATCAGCGTGGCATTATGCCGCCCGCCACCGCCGACCAGCACACGCAGGGGCGGGGCGGGTAAAGGCGTTTGGGCGATGGCGGTGGCGGAAAATTCAGCCAGGGTGGCCACGGCATCGGCCGGGGCGAGGTTGGCGGTGGCCTGGGCGATGAGGTTTGAGAAGGTCAGCCGGTCCAGCGATTTGGGCGCTGGCGCGGCAAAATACGGGTGGCTCATCAGCTCGGCCAGCCGGGCGGGGTAGATGCGGCCCGAGGCGGCGAAGGCGCCGTCTTTATCGTATGGTTTGCCCAGGTATTTTTGCGCCAGATCATCGAGCGGGCCGTTGCCGGGGCCGGTGTCGCAGGCAACGATCTCGCCGTTTTCGCCGAGCCAGGTGATGTTGGCGACACCTCCGATATTCACGATGAGCAGCGGTTTCGGCAGGTTTTCCGCCATGGCGGCGTGGAACAAAGGCGCGAAGGGGGCGCCCTGGCCACCGGCGGCGACGTCTGCCGCGCGAAAATCATGCACCACGGGAATGCGGGCGATGCGGGCGAGGAGCGCGGCATCGCCGATCTGCCAGGTGCGGTGGTGTTCGGGCTGGTGCAATATGGTCTGGCCGTGGAAGCCGATGACGTCGGCACCTTGCCCCATAAGCCCGACGGCGAGCGCATGGTCGCGGGTGAGGCGTTCTTCGGTGGCCAGTAGGAAGGGGTCATCGGCGGCGATGGTGGGGGCGAGGTCGAGCAGATGGCGCAGGCCGGCGCGCAGATCGTCCTCGAAACGCAGGGTGGCGCTGGGGCCGAGCTGGGTGATGCGCTCGCCGTCGGTCATCAGCCAGGCGGCGTCGATCCCGTCCAGCGAGGTGCCGGACATCAGGCCGATGGCGCGAATCGGCTCGGCGGTGGTTTCGGTGCGTGGGGCTTCGGTACTCATGGATGATGTGATACGCGCTCGGATGGGCAGCGTTAAGGGTCAGCCGGGCTGGCGGCTTTTGCCTGCAGGGGCGTCTGTGCTACCCGGCAGCGCATAGGAGTGCTGTGATGGCGAAAAGTGGGTTTCTGGCTGAGGCCAAAGCGCGTGGGTTTGTGTTTCAATGCACCGACGAGGCGGCGTTGGACGAGGCCTGTGCAAATGGAGTCATCGCTGGGTATGCCGGGTTCGATCTGACGGCGGATAGCCTGCATGTTGGGCATATGATCCCGATTATGCTGCTGCGGCTGTTTCAGCGCCATGGGCATCGTCCGGTGGCGTTGATGGGTGGTGGGACCACGCGGATCGGCGATCCTTCGTTTCGCGAAGAGGCACGGCAGTTGCTCTCGGATGAGCAGATCGGCGCCAATATGGTAGGGATCCGCAAAAACCTGCAGCAATTCGTCAATTTTGGCGAAGGGCCGAATGACGCCATTCTGGTGAACAACGCGGAGTGGTTGGACGAGCTCTCCTACATCGGGCTGTTGCGCGAAGTTGGCGTGCATTTCTCAATCAACCGCATGCTGTCATTCGATAGCGTGAAGTCGCGGCTCGATCGCGAGCAGGGGCTGACATTTCTAGAATTCAATTACTCGATTTTGCAATCTTACGATTTTCGCGAGCTGTTGCGGCGCGAGAATGTGGTGGTGCAGTTCGGCGGGTCTGATCAGTGGGGCAATATTGTATCCGGTATCGAGCTGGTGCGCCGGACGGATCAGAAGAGCGTGTTTGGGCTGACGACGCCGCTGATCACCACCGCTTCGGGCGCCAAAATGGGCAAGAGTGCTTCGGGGGCGGTGTGGCTGACGGCTGATAAACTGAGCCCGTATAATTACTGGCAGTTTTGGCGCAACACCGAGGATGCCGATGTCGGCCGGTTTTTGCGGCTGTTTACCGATGTGGGGCTGGATGAGATTGCCCGGCTGGAGGCGCTGGGTGGCGCCGAGATCAATGCGGCAAAGATTGTGCTGGCGACGGAGGCGACCGCTTTGGCGCATGGGCGCGCGGCGGCTGTAGAGGCGGCTGAGGCGGCACGCAAATTATTCGAGCATGGGGTTGCGGCCGAGGGGCTGCCGAGCGTGGTGATACCAGCGCAGGAATTTGGGCCGGGGCTGCCGGCGTTTGCGCTGCTGGTGCGCGCGGGGCTGGCCGCTAGCAATGGCGAGGCGCGGCGGTTGATCCGCGGTGGCGGGGCCAGGCTTGATGATGTGGTGATTACGGATGAAGGGTTGCTGATTGCGCCCAAGCCGGAACAAAAGCTCTCGGCGGGCAAGAAGCAGCATGTGCTGGTGCGGCTGGGCTAACAGCTACTGCGGCACGGTGTAGGTGGGGCAGCCATAGGTGTCGACATAGGATTTTAGCGCGAACACGCGGATATGCTGCGGGTCGAACGGGCTGGAGCATCTGACGTAGCCATGCGCCCTGGCGAAGGCGCTGCTGTGGTGGCGGATGAGGCTGACTGGAAGCAGGCTGAGCGAGCCCAGCACCAGGAACAGCACGATGGTGCCGGCGATGCCCTGCGGGCTGGTATAGGGATTGATGTTTGTTTTGATCCGCAAATAATCGATGAGGAAATAAAACGGACCGCAGAAGGCCGGGATCATAACGAAGATGACGGCGAAATCCGGATAGGGGCCGAAGATGTCCGTGACGTTGAGCATGACCGCGGTTTTGAACGCCAGCGTGACATGGATGAAGTAGATCGCGCCCAGCAGAATGCCGAGGAAGGTGGCGGCCAGTATGGGGAGCATCCAGCGCGGATAGTCCGCGGCATCGTCGGCCGGGCCGCCGCGCAATGCGTTGAAGTCGAACGGCTCGGCATCAACTTCCGCCTCGGTCTGGGTGGCGCGGCCAAAGGTTTTAGGGGGCGGCTCGATCATACGCGCGCAAGCCCCGGCCGGCTTTCGTAATAGCAGCACAAAGCCATGATGATTTCGGGGATGGCGGTTTGGGCGGCGAAGGCGAAATCCTGCTCGAACAGGATGCTGAACAGCCGGCCCACGGCGATGCAGGTAAAAATGATGCACATGGCGAGCAGCAGGCCGGGGCCGTTGGTTTTGCTGCGCAGGCCCGCGAGCATGACCAGGCCGAAGGCGAAGAACCCGCCGCCGTAAACGCCGCGCAGCTCACCCAGGCCGGCGAGGGTAATGGGCCGCAGATGCAGTTCGGGTATGAGCATGGCCGGAGCAAAAACCCCGATGAACCCGAAGACGAGGAAGAAGGCGCTGAAGAAATACAGCAGCGACCGCCTGAGTAAGCGCATGGACATGTTTCTCGGGTGTTCCTCGTAAAGGCAATGATTCGCCCTCCGTATAGACCGGGCTGGCGTTGGCTATCAAATCAGTGAAGTAAGAAGCCGCTTCACGGCTTCAGCCTTAAGAGCCAAAGTTTTTTTGGGTACCTTTTTGTTCGCAAAAAGATACTGCTTCGTCTTTAACTGAGAACCGCGAGGATGGCCTGCGCGGCGGCATCGGAGGGGGCGCCGGTGGGGGCGCGGAGGCTGGCGAGGGCGGCGGCGAAACCTTCGCGCTGGGCGGTGGCTTGGTCGGGCGCGCGCAGCAGGGTCAGCAGCGTGGCGGCGAGCACGTCTGGGCGGCATTGTTCCTGCAGGAGTTCCGGCACCAAAGCGCGGCCGGAGAGCAGATTGATCATCGCCACGTAGGGGATTTTGATGAGGCGGCGGCCGAGGAAGCCGGAGATGGGGTTGACGCGGTAGGTGACCGCCATGGGCACGCCGGCCATGGCAAGCTCCAGCGTGGAGGTGCCGGATTTGGTCAGCGCGGCTTTGCAGGCGGCGAATGCGTCGTAACGCTCGGCCACGCCGCGCACGATGATGGGACGCACCGCCCAGCCGGCTGTTTGGGCGGCCACGGCATCGGCAATGCCGGCGGCGGCGGCCAGTACGGGTACGAGGTTTTTTACCTCCGCGTTCAGCAGGGCCAGGGTCTGGCGGAAGATGGGGAGGAGGCGTTTAGTTTCGGTTACGCGCGAGCCTGGCATCAGCATGATCGGTACGGCGTCGGGGGCCAGGTTGTGGCGGGTGCGGAAGGCTGCCGCGTCACCCTTGTCGGCGCCGGATTCGAGCACGGGGTGGCCGGTGAACACCGGGTGGAGGCCGTGCGGGGCGAAGAACGCGGGCTCGAAGGGGAGCAGGCAGAGCAGTTCCTCCCACAGCCCGGGGAAATGTTTTACGCGGTTCTGGCGCCAGGCCCAGACCTGCGGGGCGACGTAATGCACGCGCTTGGGGCCGCCGGGACCGATGGCTTTTAATACGCGCAGGGTGAATCCGGGGCTGTCGATGGTGACCAGAATATCTGGTTTCTGCGCACGGATGGCCGCGATGGTCTCGTCGATGCGCTTCTTGAGGTGCAGGATGTGCGGTAGGATTTCGGCCAAGCCCATGTAGGAGATTTCCTGCATGGGGAAGAGGGATGACAACCCGGCTTCCGTCATGCGCGCGCCGCCGATGCCGGAGAATGAGATGCCGGGATCACGACGGTGCAGGGCGGTCATCAGGCGGTGGCCGAGGACGTCGCCGCTGGCTTCGCCGGCGATGATGAAGATTCTGGTCACACGAGCTCCACAATGGGGCAGGGGGGGATTTTCTGCGCCCAGTCTCGGTGATTCAGCACATTTCCATTTGCGCGCACAATGTCGATGGCGGTGAAATTTACGTCCGCGAAGGTGAGGCCTGGTTCGTTCAAAGGGCCGGCGGCGGCGACACCGTCATCCGGGAAGCCCTCGTCGCAAGGGGTAAACAAAGCTGCATGGCCGATGTTGGTGTCGATGGAGCCGGCCCAGGCGGCGGTGCCGACGAGCGGGACCATGGCGGTGTAGCATTGGTTTTCCACGGCGCGGGCGCGGGCGGAGAGGCGCACGCGGTTGAAGCCGGCGGGGGTGGAGGTGCAGCTGGGGATGAGGATGAGTTTTGCCCCGGCTGCCACCTGGGCGCGGACATGCAGGGGAAATTCGGAGTCATAACAGATGGAGATTCCGATGCGGCCGAGGCTGGTTTCGAAGACTCTCGGGCCTTCGCCGCCGGTTATCCCCCATTCCTCGGCTTCGAACCGGGTCATGGCTTGCTTGTCCTGATACGCGATGGTGCCGGAGGGGGCGATGAAGGGGGCGCGGTTGAGGATTTCTGTGCCATTCCGCATCGGCACCGAGCCCGCCAGGATGTAGAGCCTGTGGCGTTTGGCTATTTCCACTATCGCGGCGATCAGCTCTTCGGCGCGGTCCACCACATAGGTCAGCTCGGCGGCGATGTCGGGGGATTTGATCTCGGCACCTGCCATGACCATGGAAAAATATTCGGGCAGGACCAGTAGCTCGGCCCCCTGGAGCCCGGCTTCCGCCGCAAAGCGTTCGATGCGGGATATGAAGAATTTGAAGTTGCCCGGCGCGTTCACGCCGCAGGCGGCCAAGGCCAGCTTCATAGAGTCTTGGTCCAGAATTGCAGCGTTTTTTCGGTCGACTCCGCCTCGCCGACATCCTGCCAGGCCATGGTGCAGAGCAATTCGGGACGGGCGTGGTAGCCGCGATGGCGCCAGAATTCGTGGAGATCGACGTAGTTTTTGGGGCGGAGCGGATGGTCGTCTGGGCGCTGCACGGCGCAAAAGGCGGTTGTCTCAAAGCCGCCCGCCTGCTCCTCGCGGGCCCGGAAGAACGCCACGCCGATGCCGCGGCCGCGATAGGCGGCTTCGAGCACGGATTCGCCGAAATAAAAGATTTTCGAGATATCGATGCGGGCCGCGAGGAAAGGTTTTTGCAGAACGCCCGGCTGGGAACTGAGCGGCAGGCAGGTGGAGGCGCCGACGATGCGTTTTTCGTCGCGCGCCACGATTACCGCCGCACCCGGCGTTTCGGCATAGATGCGAAGGTAGTCCTCCTCGTAGGCGGGGTTACCGTCGTAGAGATAGGGAAACGCGCGGAAAACCTCGACCCGGAGCCGGGCGAGCTCGGACAGGAGCGGCGAGATTGCCGCTCCTGTACAGGTTTCGATTTTAATGCGCGGCAACCAGTGGTGCGGCGCCGGCCATGAAGTCGCGCAGCGCGGCGCGTTTGGCGGCGAGGCTCAGGCCGGGCTGATGCGCCACCACCGGGCAATAGGCCGCGACCAGCGTGTTGGTGAGGTCGGCATCGGTGATGCTGGAATTGCTGGACCGCACGGCATCGATGAGGGTGCGGGTGCGGTTGGGCAGGGTTGCCACCGTAGCATCTTCATAGATGTTGAGCAGGCCGTTGCCGGGGTCGGCCACGCTGTCCACCCCGCCACTGGAGGTGATGTGCGGGCAGCCCAATGCATCGGACGCGGCATCGCCGGCGGCGGGTACCAGGGCAACGGCGCGTAATGCGCTTACCTGGGCCGGGGTGGTGTCGGCCACGCTACGGTTGCTCCAGGCGGTGCGCACGTAATTGCTTACATCCGCAATCTGCTGGTCCGATAGGGATGTGGCGAAGCTCGGCATGGCCGGGCCGCCGTTCCAGGGCTCCAATCCGCTCAGCACAGCGCCGATAACGTTGTAAGGCTGGGTGGCGGTTACCGAGGTGTTGCCGTCGAGATTCGGCACTTTGTTCGGGGCCAGGCCGCCGCCGGTTTTGCCGTGGCAGCTGGCGCAGTTGGCGTCGTAAACCGTGGAGCCCGCTGCAACGGAGGCAGCAGCATTGGTAATGGCCGCGTTCGGTGTGGTCTTCTGCGGCTTGGTCTCGGTTTGCAGGTAGTTGGCGATGTCCACGCTGTCAGAGACTGGGATCAGGCTGGTGGAATGGGTGGTCATGTCGCCCATGGGGCCGTAGGGCGAGCCTTTGGAGAGGTTGCCGCCGTCATGCAGGTAGGCCACCAGATCGGCCTGGCTCCAGGCGCCGACGCCATCGGTTTTATCCGAGGAGATGTTCGGGGCGTAAAAGGCATCGATCGGCGAGCCGGCCAGCCAGGAGCCGGTTTCCATGGCGGAGAGAATGTTGCGCGGCGTGTGGCATTCGGCGCAATGGCCAAGGGCTTCAGTGAGATACGCGCCGTTCTTCATATGGTCGTCCCAGTTGGCGTCCATCTTCATGGGGCCGGCACGGAAGAACAATATGCGCCAGCCGAGCAGGACCGGGCGCTGGTTGAAGGGGAAATTCAGCGAGGATGGGGTGGGGGCCACGGCCTGCGGCGCCAGGGAGGCGAGATATGCCCTGATGGCCGTCACATCCGGGCGGGAAAGCTTGGTGTAGGAGGTGTAGGGCATGCCCGGGTAGAGGAATTTGGGGAAAACCAGCCAGGTACGGCCGGGGGCAATGCCGTAATGCAGTGCGTCGTAGAACTGCGCATCGGTCCATTTGCCGATGCCGGTGGCGGTATCCGGGGTGATATTCGGGGTGGCGAGCCCGCCGAAGGGGGTGTTCATGATCAGCCCGCCGGTGAAGGGGGCATGGCCGGGGCCGGTGTGGCAGGGGGCGCAATCGGCCGCGGTGACGAGATATTTGCCGCGCGCGACTAGTGCGTCCTGGTCCGTAGGGGCGGTGAGGGAGGCGGCGGGGTAGTTGTCGCTGTCGCCGGCCGTGGCGAAACGCGTTGCCGTGACGGCGCATAGCCCCAGGATTAAAGCCGTGGTGGCCAGGAATGCCCGGTGGCGGCGAAAGTTCGGCAGTGCGAGCGACATGGACAACCCCTGAGGTATTTTTCTCACCCCCTTTTCGCGAAAAAGCCGTGGCGTATCAAGTGCGCGGGCTTAGCGATGATACAGATGCTCGGGATCAATCAAGGGTTTGGCGATTTCGGTCCATTCGCCGTCGCGCGCGGCCAGGTAAAAGCAGTTGCGGCGGCCGGTGTGGCAGGCGACCCCCTGCTGATCGACAAGCAAAAGCAGCGTGTCGCCGTCGCAATCCAGGCGTATATCCACCAGTTTTTGCCGCTGGCCGGAGGTTTCGCCCTTGCGCCAGAGTTTTTGCCGGGAGCGTGAGTAGTAGCAAACCTGGCCGGTAGCGAGCGACTCGGCGACCGACTCGGCGTTCATCCAGGCGAGCATCAGCACCTCGCCGGTGTCGTGCTGCTGGGCAATGGCGGCGATGAGCCCGTCAGAGTTGAATTTGATGGCGCTAAGAAGGTCAGTCATAAGGAAGAAGTAGTTCTTTTTTGAAAAAAAGAACCAAAAAACTTTTGGCCTTGTGGGCGTTGGCCATGCCAACGCCCACAAGGCCAAAAGTTTTTTGTGCAGCTCGCGTCCCGATGACGGAGCAGCGAAGCCGCGTAGTTCTGAATCGGGACGCCAAATAAGGTTCAAAAAGCTGCTGCTTTTACTTGGCTAAAATACCATTCTTAAAGCAATCTTCGTTAAACCTGCTGACGATCTGCTCGTCGGCTTCATGCTTTGCCGCGTCGTGGTAGTCCACGCGGCTGATCATGTCGGCGATGAGGGCGAGGCGGGCGGCTTTTTTATCGTCGGCGCGGACGACGATCCAGGGGGCGGCGGCGCTGTCGGTCTGGCGCAGCATTTTGTCGCGGGCGGCGGTGTAGTCGTCGAAATGGTGCAAAGCTTTTTCGTCTATAGGGCTGATTTTCCACTGTTTCAGCGGGTCCTTGCGGCGGGCATCGATGCGTTTTTTCTGCTCTTTTTTATCGATGTCGAGGTAATATTTGAGGATGGTGATGCCGCCTTGGGCGAGCATGCCTTCGAACACCGGTACGTCGCGCAGGAATTCCTGGTATTCGCCTTCGGAGCAGAAGCCCATGACGTGCTCGACGCCGGCGCGGTTGTACCAGCTGCGGTTGAACAGCACGATTTCGCCGGCGGCGGGGAGGTGGCTCACGTAGCGCTGGAAATACCATTGGGTGACTTCGACATCGGAGGGCTTGGACAAAGCCATGATGCGGATGTCGCGCGGGGAGAGGTGCTCGGTGATGCGCTTGATCGTACCGTCCTTGCCGGCGGTGTCGCGCCCTTCAAGGATAATGAGCAGTTTTTGCCCCTTGGCGATGACGTGGCGCTGCATTTTGACGAGTTCAATCTGCAGATGGCGCAGTTTTTTGGCGTATTCCTTGGACATATTGTCAATATAGGGTTGCCGGGGACATTATTCCAATAGCAGGGCGCGCAATGTAGCCTGGTTGGCGGCGGTGACGCCGAGATGCTGTTCCAGATAGGCGTCGGTGCTGCCGCAGCGCTGCTCGATCGCCTCGAATGCCAAAGCGAGGTAGGAGGGGGCGGCCATCAGTACCGGGCGCAGGGCGCCGGGGTCCTCGGCCAGCAGCTCGGCATAGGCCGGGTTGCGCTCCATCATCATCACCTGCAGTGCCTCGGCGGTGTCGTTGCTCAGCAGATAATCCTGCACGATGGTTTCCCGCGGCACACCGAGGATGGAGAGGATGAGGGCGGCGGCAATGCCGGTGCGGTCCTTGCCGGCGGCGCAGTTGAACAGCAGAGGCACGCGGCTCTGGGCCAGCAAAGCGAAGAGGTGGCGGTAGCTGGCCTCCTGCTCGAAGGGCAGCCGGCGGTAGATGTCGTGCATGCGTTCCAGCATCTGCGCCTGGAGGGTCATGCCGGAGGTGAGGATCCGCTCCAGCCTGGCACCGCTCTCCAGCGGGACGCCGCCATAATAATGGATATCGAGCCCGTCGTGCCAGTCCATTGGCTGATGGGCGCGCTCCCGCGGGGTGCGTAGGTCGCAGATGGCGGTGATGCCGAGCTGGTGCATGGCGGCACGGCTTGCGGGGGTGAGGCGGTAGATGGCGCCGGAGCGGTAGATGGTGCGCCATTTCACCCGGCGGCCGCCAGCGGCTTCATAGCCGCCGAGGTCGCGCAAATTGTGCCCGCCGGGGATGGGCAGGGTGCGGAGGGTCATGGCTGCTTGAGGGAGACGGTCTGGGTGCGATCCATGCCGGGCGGGATGATGCCGGTGACCTCGTGCGGCACGTAGGGAGCTTCCAATGCCGCGATCTCGTCCGCGGTGAGGGTGATGCCGAGTGCTGCCACGGCATCGGTGAGGTGATGGGGTTTGGTGGCGCCGATGATGGGGGCGGTGATGACCTTTTTGCTCAGCAGCCAGGCCAAGGCGATTTGGGCGCGGGGAAGGCCGCGGGCGGCGGCGAGGCTGGCCACGGCCTCGACCACTTTGCGGTCATGCTCCAGCGTGCTGGCGAACATGGATTTAGCGAAGGCGTCGCTTTCCGAGCGCTTGGTCTGCTCAGCCCAGTCGCGGGTGAGCAGACCGCGCGCCAGCGGGCTCCAGGGGATGACGCCGACGCCCATATCTTCACATAAAGGTAGCATTTCGCGCTCTTCCTCGCGGTAGAGCAGGTTCACCTGGTTCTGCATGGAGACGAATTCGGTCCAGCCGTGCAGTCTGGCCGTGTATTGCGCCTTGGCGAATTGCCAGGATGCCATCGAGGAGGCGCCGATATAGCGGACGCGGCCGGATTTCACGATGTCGTGCAGGGCCTCCATGGTTTCCTCGATGGGTGTGCCGCTATCCCAGCGGTGGATCTGGTAAAGATCAATATAATCAGTGCCCAGGCGCTTCAGGCTGTCATCGACGGCGGCAAAGAGCGATTTGCGCGAGAGGCCGCCGGTGTTGGGCGCGCCGCGCCAGTTGAAGAAGCCTTTGGTGGCGATCACGATTTCGTCGCGCAAGGCAAAATCCTTCAAGGCCCGGCCGGTGATTTCCTCGGATGTGCCGCCGGAATAGGCGTTGGCGGTGTCAAAAAAATTGATCCCGGCTTCGAGGGCCGCGCGGAAGAAGGGGCGGCTGGTTTCTTCGTCCAGCGCCCAGCCGTGCATGCCTTTGGTGTCGACGCCGAAGCTCATGCAGCCGAGGCAGATACGCGAGACGGAGAGGCCGGTGCGGCCGAGTTTGCTGTATTCCATGCGTCAAATCCCTCATTTTCGGCGAGCAGAAACCTGTTGCCGGCGAACGTCAAGCATTGCTTGAGAACGAGTAAGTGGATGAATTTGGGATAAATTTTTAGAAAGAATCTCATGGGGTGACTTGGCTTGGGGCAAATTTTGTTGTCAGCAGTCTGGTGAACGTGCAAGTGTCGCGGCGCAGCATAATGGAGATGTGGCGATGGAACAGACGACGCAATTGGGAAAAACTGCCAAGGCGAGCTCCATAGGTTATAACGTTACGCCAGTGATCCTATCCGGCGGGACCGGTTCGCGGCTGTGGCCGGTGTCGCGCGCGAGTTTTCCCAAGCAGTTCTGGCCGTTGCTGTCTGACAACTCGCTGATTCAGGATACGGCACTCCGGGCTGAAACGGCCGGGCTCGCGGCGCCGATCGTGGTGTGTAACGAAGAGCATCGCTTTCTCGTGGCCGAACATATGCGCGGTATTAATATTTCCGGCGCACGGATTTTGCTGGAGCCGGTGGGGCGTAATTCCGCCCCCGCGGTGGCCGCGGCGGCACTGCTGGCGGCGGAGGAAAACCCTAACGCACTGTTATGGATAATGGCGGCGGATGCCGCGATCTCGAACGAGGCGGCGCTGCGCGAAGCTTTGGTGAAAGCCTGTGCCGCGGCGATGGCCGGGCATTTTGTAACCTTCGGCATTACGCCGGATAAGCCCGAGACCGGGTATGGCTATATCGAGGTTGGGCCGGTGCTGGATGACCAGGCCGGGGTGTACGTTGTGAGCCGCTTTCTGGAGAAGCCGGAGCGTGCCGGGGCCGAGGCGATGCTGGCGGATGGCGGGTATTTGTGGAACTCGGGCATGTTCGTGTTCACCGCGAAAACGCTGCTGGAGGAAATGCAGATCCACGCGCCGGAGGTGCTGGTTGCGGTGCGCAAGGCGTTGGCCGGGCGCAAGGAAGATTTGGATTTTGTGCGGCTGGAGAAGGCCGCGTTCAGCGCCTGCCCGGATATCAGCCTGGATTATGCCGTGGCCGAGCGCACCGAGCGCGCTGCGGTGGTGCCGGCCGATATCGGCTGGTCCGATATAGGCAGCTGGGGCGCGCTGTGGGAACTGGGCGCCAAGGACAAGGACGGTAATGTCGCGCAGGGCGATGTGCTGCTGGAGCATGCAGTGAATTGCTATGTGCGTTCCGATGGCATGCTGACTGCCGTGGTCGGGCTGACGGATGCCATCGTGGTGACCACCGAGGATGCCGTGCTGGCGCTGCACCGCGACCATGCGCAGGATGTGAAGCGCATTGTCGATAGGTTGAAGACGTTGAAGCGGCACGAGGGGATTGCGCATAACCGCATGTACCGGCCTTGGGGTTTCTACGAATCGTTGATCTCGGGTGAGCGCTTTCAGGTGAAACGCATCGTGGTGCATCCGGGCAATAAACTCTCGCTGCAGAAGCATTTTCATCGCGCCGAGCATTGGGTGGTGGTGGCCGGCACGGCGCTGGTGACGCGCGAGGATGAGAAGATCATGCTGCGTGAGAATGAGAGCGTGTATCTGCCGTTGGGCGCGATCCACCGGCTGGAAAACCCGGGCAAGATCGATCTGGAATTGATCGAGGTGCAGTCCGGTTCTTATTTGGGTGAAGATGATATTGTCCGCATCGAGGACACTTATGGCCGTACCGGCGGCTGAGAGGGCTGTTCCAAAGGACTCTTCATTGCTTGTTAAATAAAGCGGTCATGCCTGCGCGTGCCGGCCCGCGTGGTTTTTCCCGCGTGGTTTTTTCCGCGTGGTTTTTTTATCGTGCCAACTTGCGGAATGCGCTTCTGCGCGTTTAGATGACAATAATTGACGTGATCGTATCGAAAACCGAAGATGCGAGGCGGGCTGGAACACAAGGTCATTAAAAGGTCATGGGTGAGAACGAGACCGAGGATGGCCAAGTGGGTGGTAATCAGATGGCTGGTTATATTGACCGGCTGGATGACGGGCTGAATGTACTGGGGTGGGCTTGGTGCGCCGCCACGCCCGAGCTGCGGCTCAATATCGAATTTCTGATCAATGGCACGCCGGCGGGTTCAAAAATAGCTGACATGTTCCGCATGGATGTGGTGGGTAACGGAAATGGCGATGGCCATTATGGTTTCGCCTGGCCGTTGTCTCCGAGGTCTCTGGTGTCTCTGCAGTCTTTGGACGAGGCGGAGGAGATCGTGATCTCCGCGCGCGAGGCCGGGTCGGGCGCTGCGTTGTTAACTGAGATTAGTGTTTCCCCGTCGGCGCTGGCCGCTCAGCTGGAAAGCTTTGCCGCCACGGCGGAGGGGGAAGAGAAGTTGGACGCCCTGCGCGCGATCGCGCGGCTGGCGCCGCATGATCCATGGCATGCCATGGCACTGGCTGAGGCGTTGCGCGCGGCGGCGCGGCCGGAAGAGGCTATGGCCGTGCTCGTGGCGCTGCGCGCGAGAGAGCCGAAATTTTGGCACGCCCATGTTCTGCAGGGCCATATCAGCCGGGCTGGGGGAGACCGTGCGGCGGCGCTGGACTGCTTCGAGGCGGCGGCCAGGCTGGCGCCGGACGATATGTGGCGCTGGCTCGACGTGGCGGAGGAATTGCGCGCCCTGGACAGGATAGAGGATGCCAAGGCTGCCCTGGCCCAGGCGGAGAAAATATCCCCAGGCTTCTGGGCGGTGGAGCTGGGGTTTGGCTATTGCGCCCGTGCCCAGGCGGACCGCGTGGTAGCACGGCGGCATTTCGAGGCGGCATCGAGGCTGGCACCCATGGAGCTGGCGCCCCGTTTGGGGCTGGTCGAGGAACTGCGGGACAGCGGGGCGCTGGATGAGGCGCGGCGCGGCGCGCGGGCGTTGCTCGCTGAACATCCCGGCCACATGCCGGTGCTGCTCAGCCTGGCCTATACCGAGCGCCTGGCGAGCCTACACGAGGAGGCTGCAAAATGGTTTGCCGGGGCGTTGGCGCTGGAACCCGAAAACCCCACCCTGCTGGCGGAGCTGGCCCGCCAGGAATACAGGCTGGGGCGCCAGCTTGAGAGTAACGAGCATCTGATACGGGCGCTGGCGCTGGCGCCTGACCATGTGGATGCGACCGTACAACTCGCCAGCCAGGCTCTTACGGTGGGCGACACTGCCCAGGCCTTCGAGATCTACAGTGCTGCGGCGGAGCATAACCCGGCCGAACTCGCCTTCCGCTTCGGCATGCTTGACACGCTGGCCTGGCAGGGCCGGATTCAGGATGCGCTGTCAGGCCTGCAGGCGTTGGAGATGGAACATGGTGTAACCCCGCAGCTGCAAAGCTGGCGGATTACGCTGCTGCGCCGCACTGGGCAGATGAACGAGGCGTTGCGCGCCGCCCGCGCCGCCACCACCGGTGCCGCCGCCGGGCCACCCGGATTTTGGCTCTGGGTCGAGCGGTTCCAGACCGAGCTGCTGGCCGGCTCGGATGCGATGCTGCAGAAATGCTTGTTCGGCATTCCCGTTGCCGCAGGGCCGTTGCGTGCGGTCAGGCGCCGCTGCGTGGGCGCTTTGGCGGAAAGCCTGTGGCAGATGGACAGCGCCCTGGCGCATTACGAGGCGGCGGCGGCGCTGGACCCGAACGACACCACTTTGCAGGAAGCGCTGGCAAGGGCTCATCTGATGCGGTTCGACCTGCCGGCCGCGCGCGCGCATCTGAGCCGCCAATATGGGCTGATGGCGGCTGAGCGCCGGCTGCGCGGCGAGTCGCTGAACATTTCGCAATCGCTGCTCGGGCAGATGATCGACGAATATGCGCTGGATGAAAACATGGCCGAATCGCTCGCCGGGTTGAGTGCGCGGCCCGCCTTGGAGCGGCTGGGCCCGGTGGCCGCCTTGGTGCGCGAGGCGCCGGACAACACCGCACCCGCCGCCAGCCTGCTGCTGGCGTTGCGCCAGGCGGAGATGCTGGACTTCATCCCCCAGCAGGAGGGCGCCACGCCGATTCCGCGAATCATCAACGTATTTTGGGATAAGCAGGAGGCACCGGCAGATATCGAGGCGTTGATGCAGAGTTGGCGGGACCGCAACCCCGCCTATGAATGGCGCCGTTTCGACGAGATTCGGGCGCGCGACTATCTCGCCTCGAAATTCGCTGGACCGGTCATCCAGGCCTATCAGAGTGTGCAGGAAGTTTCACAGAAGGCGGATATTTTCCGGCTGGCGTTGCTGGTGGCCGAGGGCGGGGTTTATGTGGACGCGGATGACCGCTGCCTGCGGCCGTTGGATACGCTGCTACCCTCCGGGGCCAGCCTGGTGCTGGCGCAGGAGGAGTTTGGCTGCGCCGCCAATCATTTTCTGGCAGCTTCCCCCGGCCATCCGGTGCTGCAGGCAGCACTTCGCGCGGTGGTGGCAGGCGTTAACCGTGGGGATAACGAGTTTCCCTGGCTGTGCTCCGGTCCAGGCCTGTTGACCAGGGCACTGGCGTTGCATCTGGCCACGCGCGGCATCGCGGCGGGGCTGCCGCCCGGCTTGGCATTTCTGGACCGGCGGGCGTTGGGGCAGGTGGTGGCGGCGGGCTGCTTCGCCGCCTACAAGACCTACGACATACGGCAACGCAAGCGTACGGACGCCGCGGCGCAGCGCAAAACGGCCTCTTAAAGACTCTGTCGTCCGCTTAGTCCGCGCGCCCTTCCCAGTGCCATCAGCGGGAAATAATGGCGGTAGAGATTATAGCCGATCATAAATCCACGCGACAATTCTTCGCCTTGCGGCATGCCGGCGATGAAGGCGGGATCGTTCAGATCGACTCGTGAGCCGGCGCCGTAGCCGGGGAAGCCGGTGCCCGTAAAATAGGGCTCGTTCCAGGTGCCGTCCTGGCGCTGGGTTGAGGTGAGGTGAGCGAGGCCGCGGGTGAGTGCGGCTGTGTCCGGGGCCTCATCCTGCGCCATGAGGCCGAGCAGGGCCCAGGCGGTTTGTGAGGGGGTGGAATTGCCTTTGCCGCGCCAGGCGGCGCTCATGTAGGAGGCGCAGCTTTCGCCCCAGCCGCCGTCTGCGTTCTGGTGGGCTTTAAGCCAGGCGGCGGCGCTAACGATCCAGGGCTGGGTCATGTCTTCGCCTACTGCCCGCAGAGCAGGCAACACGGCGCCGGTGCCGTATACGTAGTTCACGCCCCAGCGGCCGAACCAGCTGCCGTCTTGCTCCTGTTCGTCGCGCAGGAATTGCAACGCATGCGCTACGGCGGGGTGGGTGTTCTTTAGCCCCAAGGCGCCAAAAGCCTCCAGCACATGGGAGGTAACGTCGGCGCTGGGCGGGTCGAGGGCTTCGCCGAAATTGCAGAAGGGGATTTTGGAGATGATTTCTTTGTCGTTGTCTTTGTCGAACGCGCCCCAGCCGCCGTTTTTGCATTGCATGCCGAGCAGCCATTGTACCGCGGGGGTGATGGCGGTCTCGATGCGGGGGCGCAGATCGCCGGCATCCTCACGGATGTTGGCGAGGAGGGTCAGGCAGACGGCGGTGTCGTCCACATCCGGGTAGCGCAGATTGGCGCGTTCGAAGGCCCAGCCGCCGGGTTTGGTGTTTGTGGTGTGTTTGGACCAGTCGCCATCCACCAGCACTTGCGCGTCCAGCAGCCATTCTAGGGCTTTGCGGGTGCTGGGCGTGCCGGCGATGTCGCGGCCGGTTTCGGCCTGGGCCAGCAGGGTGATCATCGTGTCCCACACAACGGAGTCGGTGGCCTGGATGAAGCGGCCGCCGTTGCGCTCGTATGACCAGTGCGAATCCAGCGCGCTCCAGGCTTTTTGCAGCACGGGGTGTTGGAGGTCGTAGCCTTCGTTGAAGAGGGCGATGACGCTGTAGATCCAGGGGGGCTGGATGCCGCCCCAGGCGCCGTCCCAATCCTGGTGTTTTATGAGCCATTCGAGGCAGAGTTTTATCGCGTTCTCGCGGCCGGGCATGAGGTTTTTGCGCTGGACCCAGTGCAGGGCGCGGTCGAGATGTTCGAAGGCCCATTCTAGGGAAAAACGTTTGGCGATTTTGTTGGGCAGGAAGAAGTCGAAGTTTTCGCGGCCCTGGGGGAAGAGTTCTTCTAGCAAATCGTTGCCGGGCAGCGGCCAGACCGGCTGGCGGGCGGAGACGACGCAGAGGGGGACGATGGTGGCCCGGGCCCATTGCGCGAAATGGTAGATGTTGAGGGGGATGGAGAAGGGCAGGCGGATGATTTCGGGCGGCAGGTTGGGGGCGGCTGCCCAGGGCCACACGCCGATCATCGCCAGCCAGTAGCGGGTGAAGACGCGGATGTTGCGGAGGCCCCCTTCGGCGATGATCCAGTCGCGGGCTTTGAGCATCGCGGGGTGGTCTTTGGCGAAGCCTTTGGCGCGCAGGGCCGCGTAGGCCTCTACCGTGCCGTTGAGATCGCCTTTGGGCGCGGCGGGGTAGACTTCCCAGGCGCCGTCCGGGCGTTGGCGGTTCAGAATGCCGGCGATGACGAGGTTTTCCCCGGGGAGGGGCTGGCCCAGGAAATGGCTGGTGAGGAGCCATTCGGCTTCCATGGCGACATTGGTTTCCGCGGCACCGGCCCAATAGCCGTCGGGGGATTGTTCGCGGTCGAGCCAGCCGATTGCGGCGGCGATTGCCTGGCTGATGTCGTCCGTCTGGAGTTCTGCGGCGTCCATGTAACCTTCCCCGATATCGGGGGAGGCAATGTCATAGGGTGGTCATTAAGACAAGTTTAAGGGTTGGGCGGCGGCGGGCTCACCTTTGGCTTGGTTCGGTTGAGTATCACATTGACACAGACATAAAGATATCTTTATATCACGTTATGGATAATGCGCTTGCTGTATTTTCCGCGCTGGCGGACCCGACGCGGCTGCGGATTCTCAGCCTTCTGCGGGCCATGGAACTGTCCATCGGCGAGCTGGCGCTGGTGCTGGGGCAGAGCCAGCCACGGGTGTCGCGCCATGTGAAGATTATGGCCGATGCCGGGCTGGTGTTGCGGCGCCGGGAGGGGAGCTGGGTGTTTCTGGGCCTGGGCGACATGGTGGTGCCGCTGCTGGCGGCGATTGATGCGTGGCAGGGGGACGGTGATTACTGGGCGGTGGCGGATATTGCGCGTCTGGCGGCGGTGCGGGCGGATAGGGCGCGGGCGGCGGAGGATTATTTTAACGCCCATGCCGCGGAATGGGATGCGATGCGCTCGCTGCATGTGGCGGAGAGCGAGGTTGAGGCGGCGATTCGCATGGTGTTGGCGGATGCACCCGTGGGGCGGCTGGTGGATATCGGTACCGGAACCGGGCGGATGATCGAGCTGCTGGGGGCGGAGGCTGAGAGCGCCATTGGGATTGACCGCAGCCCGGAGATGCTCCGGCTGGCGCGGGAGAAACTGGCGAGTACGGGTTTGGCGAATGTGGAATTGCGCCAGGGCGATATGTTTGCGCTGCCGCTGCTGAGTGCGTCGGCGGACGTGGTGATCATCCACCAGGTGCTGCATTACGCGCAGCATCCGGCGGCGGTGGTGGCCGAGGCGGCGCGTTTGCTGGCACCACAGGGGCGGTTGCTGGTGGTGGATTTCGGGCCGCATGAGAAGGAAGAATTGCGGACGCGTGATGCGCATGCGCGGCTTGGGTTTACCGATGCGCAGATTGCCAGCTGGTTTGCGGCGGCGGGGCTGGAGAGTGCGGCGCCGGTGGCTTTGGCCGGTGGCGAATTGACTGTGAATTTATGGCTGGGGTGGCTGACCGTGCCTGCCGATACGAGGGTTGTGACATGACTTTATTTGCTGATCTTCCGGGCGATATCGATATCTCTTTTGAGTTCTTCCCGCCTAAGACGGAGGCGATGGAAGCGACACTGTGGGAGACGGTGCAGGCGTTGGCGCCGTATGACCCGCGGTTTGTTTGTGTAACCTACGGTGCCGGCGGTTCCACGCGCCAGCGGACGCATGCGACGGTGGAACGGATTGAGACTGAAACGGGCATTCCCGCGGCGGCACATTTGACCTGCGTGGGCGCCAGCCGTGGCGAGGTGCTGGATATTGCGCGGCATTACTGGGCGGCGGGGATACGGCATATCGTGGCATTGCGCGGTGATCCACCGGTGCAGGGAGAGAAGTTTGTGGCCCATCCTGACGGGTTTGCAAATGCCAAGGAGTTGACAGCGGGATTGCTGACCGTGGCGCCATTCGAAATTTCGGTGGCGGCGTATCCTGAGGTGCATCCCGATGCGGTGAGTGCCGAGGCGGATTTGGCGTTTCTCAAAGCCAAGATCGATGCTGGAGCAAAACGGGCGATTACCCAGACGTTCTTCGATGTGGAGGCGTTTCTACGTTTTCGCGATGCCGCCGTAGCGGCGGGAATCGGTGCAGAAATTCTGCCCGGGATTCTGCCTATCGCTAATGTGGCGCAGGCGCGTAAATTTGCCCGCAGCATTCCGCCATGGATGGACCGGCTGTTTGATGGGCTGGATGCGCAGCCGCAGGCAAGGCAATTGGTGTCCGCCACCATTGCCGCGGAAATGTGCCGCACGCTTTATGCCGAGGGCGTGCGGCAGTTCCATTTCTATACGCTTAACCGGGCACCTTTAACATCGGCGATTTGCCATCTGCTGGGGCGCAAGGCCGCACTTCAGCCGGCCTCCGCGTTGGTGAGCGGCATATAGAGGTTTGCGCCGGTCTCGTTGAACAGGGTTTTCTGGGCCTCCAGCCCGGCCTGGCGATCCGCTTCGTCGCGGATGTCGTGGCTGATTTTCATCGAGCAGAATTTGGGGCCGCACATTGAGCAGAAATGCGCGGTTTTGTGAGCCTCTTTTGGCAGGGTTTCGTCGTGGAAATTGCGGGCTGTGTCGGGGTCGAGGCCGAGGTTGAACTGATCCTCCCAGCGGAATTCAAAGCGGGCGCGGGAGATGGCGTCGTCACGTAGCCGCGCGCTGGGGTGGCCTTTGGCGAGGTCCGCGGCGTGGGCGGCGAGTTTGTAGGTTATCACGCCGGTTTTTACATCCTCGCGGTTGGGCAGGCCGAGATGTTCTTTCGGCGTGACGTAGCAGAGCATGGAGGTGCCGAACCAGCCGATCATGGCGGCCCCTATGGCGGAGGTGATGTGGTCGTAGCCCGGGGCGATGTCGGTGGTTAGCGGCCCGAGTGTATAGAAGGGCGCTTCGTGGCAGATTTTCAGCTGCTTTTCCATGTTGGTTTTGATCTTGTGCATCGGTACATGGCCGGGGCCTTCGATCATCACCTGGCAGCCTTTTGCCCAGGCGACTTTTGTCAGCTCGCCAAGGGTTTCCAGCTCGGCGAATTGGGAGGCGTCGTTGGCATCGGCGTTGGAGCCGGGGCGTAGGCCGTCACCGAGTGAGAACGACACATCGTATTTGCGCATGATGTCGCAGATGTCGCCGAAATGCTCGTAGAGGAAGCTCTCGCGGTGATGGCTGAGGCACCATTGCGCCATGATGGAGCCGCCGCGCGAGACGATGCCGGTGACGCGCCTTGCGGTGAGGGGGATGTGGGCGAGGCGGACGCCGGCGTGGATGGTGAAATAATCCACGCCCTGTTCGGCCTGTTCGATGAGCGTGTCTTTAAACACCTCCCAGTCGAGTTTGCTGGCGTCACCATGCACTTTCTCAAGCGCCTGGTAGATGGGCACGGTGCCGATGGGGACGGGGGCGTTGCGCAATATCCAGCTGCGGATGTTGTGGATGTTGCGGCCAGTGGAGAGATCCATGACCGTATCGGCGCCCCAGCGGATGGCCCAGACGAGTTTTTCCACCTCTTCGGCGGCCGACGAGGTGACGGCCGAATTGCCGATATTGGCGTTGATTTTGACGAGGAAATTGCGCCCGATGATGACGGGCTCCAGCTCGGGGTGGTTGATGTTCGCGGGGATGATGGCGCGGCCCGCGGCGATTTCCGCGCGGACGAATTCTGGGGTGACGTAGAGCGGCATATTGGCGCCGAAATCCTCGCCGTCGGTGCGGAAGGCGGCGGCTTGCGCATGGGCTTCGCAGCGGCCGAGGTTTTCGCGGTGGGCGACGTAGATCATCTCCTCGGTGATGATGCCGGCGCAGGCGAATTCATATTGGGTGGTGAGTTGGCGCCCTTGCGCAACGCGGATGTCCTGCGGCGCCGGGCAAAGGGAGACTAGTTTGTCTTCTGGGGTAAACCCGTTGTCCTCGGGTTTGATGGCACGGCCCTGGGCTTGGGCAAAGCCACGCGTCGTGAGCCAGGGGGTGCGGAGTTTTGGCAGCCCGGCTTCGAGGTCGATAAGCGCGCCTTGCTCGGTATACAGGCCGGAGGTGTCGTAGAGCGGCAAAGGCGGCTCGTTGGCGGTGGGGTGGAGTGAAACCTCGCGGAAGGGGACCAGAATATCGGGGCGGCCGGGCGGGGCGGAATAGATTTTGCGGGAGCCGATGATCGGGCCCGTGGTGACCTGTGCAGGCTTGGTGTGGATGTTCATGGACGCGCTCCTCCAAAATACGGAGAGAGCGGGGGCTCTGGTGGTGGTGGTGCAAAAATCCCCGTCCCTCCGCCGGTATTAACCGGATCAGGTTCAAAGGGTTTATCGCGGCGGGGTTGCCCCCAAAGCGATGTCTCAGTTCCTTCACGGAACACCCCTCGGTAGGGCTAGGACACACGCTTGCGCGGCATTTGTCAAACCTGCGCGCAACTGGGAGGACGCATCGGTTTTGCTGAAAGCGTTTGTGGGTTTTGGCAATTGACAGGTTTGGAAAGGCCACTTATGTCAAACGTAGCAAATGAGAATGTTTCTCAATAGCGTTTAGACTGGAGCTTCGTCCCTCCCATGAAATATGTTTTTACGCCGTCACTGGTGGCATTTACCCTCGCTATTGGCTTCTCTGGGGGGCTGTCCAGTGCGTTGGCACAGACCACGAGCCTGACCGTTTACAGCGCGCAGCATCCGCAGGTGGATGCAATGCTGGCGGCTGAGTTCACCAAGGAAACCGGTATTAAAGTGTTGCTGCATGAGGGTGAAGGCCCGGATGTGGCGAACCAGCTGATCCAGGAAGGGGCGGATTCGCCGGCCGATGTGTTCTTTACCGAGAACTCGCCAGAGCTGAACCTGCTGGATGAGAAGGGAGTGCTGGCCCCGGTGGACCCGGCGACGTTAAAACTCGTGCCGGCGCAATATAGTGCGGCGGATGGTAACTGGCTGGGCGTGCTCGCGCGTGAAAACGTGTTGGCCTACAACCCCTCCAAGATCAGTGCGGTGGATTTGCCGGTGCATCTGCTCGACCTCGCCAAGCCGGAGTGGAAGGGAAAGATTGGCATCGCGCCCTCTGATTCGGATTTCCTCCCACTGGTTTCTGCGGTGATCAAGCAGGATGGTACGGCGGCTGCTCTGGCGTGGCTTAAAGGGCTGAAGGCCAATGCGCTGATTTATGATGATGATGAAGGTGCGGTGGCGGCGGTGGCGCGCGGCGATGTTGCGACCGCGATCATCAATAATTATTACTGGGACCGGCTGGATACAGAGCTGGGACCGGAAAAAATCGACAGCAAGATTTATCATTTCAAAAACGGCGACACTGGCGGGTTGATCAACGTGTCCGGTGCAGCGGTGCTGAAATCCTCGAAGAACCAGGCGGCGGCGCAGCAGTTTGTGGCGTTCCTGGATAGCGAGGCGGCGCAGAAACTGCTTGGGGCGAGCGATATCGATTATGAATATCCGCTGCGGCCTGGCGTGGCGCCCAATGCCAAGCTTACGCCGTTCAAGGATCTGACGCCGCCCAATATCGACGTGTCGAAACTGGGCGATGACCAGGAAGCCGGCCAGTTGCTGCAGCAGGCGGGGCTTATCTGATCCATGCTGGCCACCGGCAGCAAACTTATGACAGTGCCAAGGCGCCCTAATCCGGGGTTACTGGTGGCGGGGGTGGCCATTGCCATCCTCGTGCTGCTGCCGATTGGTGTTACGGCGGGCAACGCCGTGGCGGCCGGTTGGTCGCTGGCTGTTATGCTGCTGTGGCGGCCGCTGACGGGTGAGTTGCTGACCAATACGCTGTTGTTGATTGGTTGCGTGACGGTGGCGTGTGCGTTGATCGGTACCGGTACGGCGTGGCTGGTGGAGCGCACGGATTTGCCGGGGCGTAAATTATGGGGCGTGCTGGCGGTGGTGCCGCTGGCGATACCGGCGTTTATTTCGAGTTATGCGTGGCTGTCGCTGGATTCTTCGTTGTTTTCCAATTTTGGCGGGGCGCTGCTGGTCGTCACGATGTCGTATTACCCGCTGATATATCTGCCGGTGGCGGCGGCGTTGCGGGAGATGGACCCGGCGCTGGAAGAGACCGCGCGAGCGTTGGGGAATAATACACGGCAGGTGTTTCTGCGCGTGGTGCTGCCGCAGCTGCGTCCGGCGCTGCTGGGCGGCATGCTGCTGGTGGCATTGAATACTCTGGTGGAGTTCGGCGCCTTTGCGCTGCTGCGTTTTCGTACCTTTACCACTGCGATTTATGCCGCTTATCGTGCTGGGTTTTCCGGGGCTGAGCCGGCGCTGCTGGCGATGGTGCTGATTGCTCTGTGTATCGCCTGTTTGGTGGCGGAGCAGCTGGTACGCGGTACGGCGCGCTACGGTCGGCTGGCGCGCGGCACCAGGGCGGCGGCTACGCGCTACAGCCTGGGCAAGGCGCGTATTGTCGCGCCGGTGGTTCTGGCAATCCTCGGCTTTGCGGCTTTGGCGGTGCCTTTGGGCATGATCGGTTATTGGCTGACGAAGACGGGCAACGCCGCGACCACAGTGGCGGCTTCGGATTGGGCAGCGGTGGCGAGAGCGTCCTGGGCTTCAGTACGGCTTGGTGTGGGCGGGGCGGCGTTGACGATGGCGCTGGCGCTGCCACTGGGCATGCTGGCCACGCGGTCTGACGGCTGGCTGGTGGCGGTGCTGGAGCGCGCGGCGTATCTGGCGCAGGGCGTGCCGGGCATTGCCGTGGCGCTCGCGCTGATCTCGCTGACTGTGCATGATCTGCACCCGCTGTATCAGAGTACGTTTTTGCTTCTGCTGGCTTATTCAGTGTTGTTTTTGCCATTGGCGCTGGTGAGCGTGCGCTCGGCTTTGATGCAGGCGCAGGTGCGGCTGGAGGAGAGCGGGCGCTCGCTGGGCTTAGGAAGGCTGGCGGTGCTGCTGCGGATTACGCTGCCGTTGGCGGCACCCGGGCTCGGGGCGGCGGCGGCGATGGTGTTCATCGCCATCACCACCGAGCTGACCGCGACGTTACTGCTGGCACCCATCGGCACGCAGACTTTGGCGACGCAGATCTGGGCCAATACCTCCACGGTTGCTTTTGCCGCGGCGGCACCTTTTGCGGCGGCAATGGCTGTGATGTCGATGCTCGCCTCCTGGCTGCTGGCGCGGCGCTTCGGTGCGGCCAGTGTGCTCTCCATCGCGCATGGGGCGGTGTAGACATGGCGCTGCTTGATGTTATTCGCCTGACCAAATTCATCGGCACGGTTGAGGTGCTGCGCGGGATCAATTTTCAGGTGGGTACCGGCGAGCTGGTGGCTATTCTGGGCGCCTCGGGCAGCGGCAAAACGACTTTGCTGCGGCTGATCGCGGGCTTCGAAAAGCTGAATGGTGGCGAGATAAGGCTGGGGCATGAGCTGCTCGCGGCGGCCTCGTTTGCCAAGCCGCCGGAGCAGCGCGGCATTGGCTATGTGGCGCAAGAGGGGGCGTTGTTTCCGCATCTTTGTGTGGCGGATAATATTACGTTTGGCCTGAGCCGGATTGAACGCAAGGCACGCTTCCGGGTGGCCGAGTTGCTGGCCCTCGTCGGGTTGCCCGGCCATTACGCCGACCGCGCGCCGCAAAATCTTTCGGGCGGCGAGCAGCAGCGTGTGGCACTGGCCCGCGCGTTGGCGCCCTCGCCAAAACTGCTGCTGCTGGATGAGCCGTTCTCGGCGCTCGATGCCGGCTTGCGGGTGGAGACACGCGAGGCGGTGGCGCGCGCCATTCGGGCCGCCGGGGCGACCGCGATTCTGGTGACGCATGACCAGGAGGAGGCGCTTTCCATGGGTGAGCGCGTGGGTGTGCTGCAGCACGGGGTGCTGGCGCAGATGAGCACGCCGGAGGAGTTGTACCACCGGCCGGCGAGCCCTTACGTGGCCGATTTCGTGGGCGATGCGGTGTTTTGCCCCGGCATTGCCGAGGCCGGGCGCGTGCATTGCGCGCTGGGCGCTTTGACCCTGGCGGCGGCGGGGCTGACGGGGCCGGTTTCAGTGATGATCCGGCCCGAGCAGATACGGCTGGGTAGCGCTGGGGCGCTGAATGCGGTGCCGGCGCTGCTGAAGGATGTGGCGTTCTATGGCCGTGACGCCGTGGTGACGCTCGGGCTGGAAGGGGCGCTGGCCGGTGATGTTACGGCCCGCGTATTCAGCCAGGCCGTGCCGCCGCCGGGTGCCAAAGTATGGCTGACGGTGGAGGGCAAGGTTGTGGCCTATCCCGCCCCGGTGAGCGGCGCCGGAACGGAGGCCGCCATGACTTAAATGCGGCCGAAAAAGCGTAAATAACCGCCAAATTTTTTTCTTGTTGTGTTGCGAATAATTTGCATTGCCATTAATGAACACTGGGAGACTGACGATGACGACACGTAAAACCTCTTCAACTTTGCTTGCTGCGGCATCCTGCCTGGCTTTGGCCGTGGCCCTGCCGATGCATGCGCAGGCCGATACCGGCTCTTACCTCAGCGGCATCAAGACGCATCACCTCGCCACCTCCGCCGTGCCGGAGAATGGCGACCAGAACCCCTATGCCATGGCCACCGTGCCGGCGACCGTCGGCGGCCTGACCAAGGGCGACCTGCTGGTCGATAATTTCAACAACAAGGGCAATCTGCAGGGTCTGGGCACCACCATTATCAATTACAGCCCGGCCACCGGCAAGATGACCACATTCGCGACCATTCCGGCGACACTGGCCGGCTGCCCGGGCGGCGTCGGCCTGACCACCGCGCTGGCGGTGCTGAAATCCGGCTGGGTGATTGTGGGTAGCGCGCCCAGCACCGATGGCACGAGCAAAACTTTGGGTCAGGGCTGCCTGATCATTCTGGATTCCAAGGGCTCGGTTGCGGGCACGATCACTGACGCCGACATTGCCGATCCCTGGGGCAATATGGCCTGGATCGATAATGGCGATACCGCGACTTTGTTCGTCAGCAACGTCGGCTTCGGAACGGGCGGTGCCAACACGGCGGTGAAGAACACGGCGACTGTGCTGCGCATTGGTTTGGAGATTGCCGATGGCAAGGCGCCGGTGGTGACAAGCAAGACCGTAATCGGCAGCGGCTTCTCTTCCACGCCTGATGCGAGCGTGTTCCTGATTGGGCCGACGGGTCTGGCTTTGGGCAAGAATGGCGAGCTCTATGTCTCCGATGCGATCAACAACCAGGTTGTGAAAATCGCTGATGCCGCGACGCGCACTGACAGTGCCGGTACCGGCACGGTGGTGACCAAGGGCGGCAAGCTGAACCGGCCGCTGGCTTTGGCGACGGCGCCGAATGGCAATCTGCTGGTGGTGAACGGGCTTGATGGCTACGTGGTCGAGGTTGATCCCGCGACCGGCAAGCAGGTTGATACCGCGGCGCTGGATACGGATGAGGCGCAGACCCCGCCCGGCTCCGGAGATTTGTTTGGGATCGTTATGAATCCGTCGGGTAAAGGCTTCTATTATGTCGAGGACGATGTGAACACGGTTGTTGAGGCAAAATGATCGACAAGGGACCATCTCGGCGCGGATTCTTTGGTGTCGCCGGCGGGCTGGCGGGTGGCATTGCCGCGGCGTCAGTAGCGCGGCCCGCCGAGGCGCATGATGTGGCTCAAGGTGTGGTGCCGTTTTACGGCCCACACCAGGCCGGCATTGCCACGCCGATGCAGAGCAGTCTGTATTTTGGCTCTTTCGACCTGGCGACGGACAGCCGCCAGGACGTTATCATCATGCTGCAAAACTGGACGGTGGCCGCGGCGCGCATGAGCGCCGGGCTGGCGGCCGTGCCGGGCGAGCAGGATGATGATAGGCCGCCTTTGGATAGTGGCGAGGCCGTGGGGCTCAACCCTTCGAACCTGACCATTACTTTTGGTTTTGGTCCCGATATGTTTAGCTTTGCGGGCAAGGACCGTTACGGGATTGCGGCGAAGCGTCCGGCGGCGCTGGTGGATCTGCCGGGGTTCAATGGCGACCAGCTGGTTGAGGGACAAACTGGCGGCGCCATATGTGTGCAGGCCTGTGCCGATGATGCGCAGGTGGCGTTCCATGCTGTGCGGCAGCTGGCGCGGATGGCCTATGGCACGGCGACGTTGAAATGGGTGCAGAGCGGGTTTTCGACCGGCACCAAAACCAAGGGCACGGCGCGTAACTTGATGGGTTTTAAAGACGGCACGATGAACCCGACTGGTACGCCGCTGCAACAGGCGGTGTGGGCTGATGATGCGGGCTGGATGCAAGGCGGTAGCTATATGGTGGCGCGGCGCATCCGCATCGCACTGGAGCATTGGGACCGCATGCGCGTTGCCTTCCAGGAACAGACGTTTGGCCGTGCCAAGGCCAGCGGCGCGCCATTGGGTGGCAAGCACGAGTTCGATGCGCCGGATTTCAACGCCACGGACAAGGACGGCAATTACGTGATTGCCGAGAATGCGCATGTGCGGCTGGCTGCACCTGTGAATAATGACGGCACACAGATTTTGCGGCGGTCTTATTCATACAACGACGGTGCCAGTTTCGTGGCCGAACGCTGGCCACCCTGGCACCAGGGCGTTGAATACGATTCCGGACTGTTTTTTCAGTCTTACCAGAAGGACCCGCGCACCGGGTTTGTGAAACTCTTCGACAAGATGTCGAAAATAGATGCGCTCAACCAGTTCACGACACATGTCGGCAGCGCGATTTTCGCCTGCCCGCCGGGTGTCGAAAAGGGTGGCTATATCGGCCAGGGATTATTCGAGGCGGCTTAACCGAGAGCTTAATTTAAACATAGACGAAACAGGAGAAGGTAATGGGAAAATCCAATCAATTTTGGATGCGTGGGCACTTGTCTGCAATTTCGCTCGCAGCAGGGCTTGGGATTTTGGGAGCGGCACCGGCTTTGGCACAGACGACACCAGCGCCGTACGCCGGCGATATCTGGACGCGCTCGGAACTCCTGGGCGATCCGGGCGGCGTGCGTTCGGCGCTCGATAACCATGGTATCACCGTCAGCATCAATGATAGCGAAAACCTGCTCGATGCAGCCTCCGGCGGTGTGAAGAACGGTGCGACGATGCAGGGTGTGACCACCGGCACGCTGGAGGTCGATACCGGCAAGGCGTTCGGCCTGCAGGGCGGGTTGTTCCATATCACCGGGCTGCAACTGCATGGGCAGTCGCTGTCCGGCCCGTATCTCGACAACCTTCAGGCGGCCAACGGCAATGAAGGCGAGGACGGCTCGTGGCTGTGGGAGATGTGGTACGACCAGAGCTTCGACAAGGGCTTGTTCGATATCAAGATCGGTCAGCAGAGCATCGATAATGAATTCATGGGCAGCACCTATTCAGCGCTCTTCGTCAATACCATGGCCGGCTGGCCGCTGGTGCCTTCCGATGATCTTTACGGTGGCGGCCCGGCCTATCCGCTCGCCTCGCTCGGCGTGCGCGTGCAGTTCAAGCCGACGCCCAACCAGGCGATCCTGGCCGGCGTGTTCGACGATAATCCCGGCGGCGGCGCGTTTGGCGATGATGCGCAGCAGCTCGACCGCAACGGGGGCAAGTTCAACCTGAACACCGGCGCGTTGTGGATTGCCGAATACCAGTATTCCGCGACCCCGTTCGGCCTGGCCGGCACGTATAAACTCGGCGGTTGGTACGATAGCGGCGCCTTCTCCGACCAGCGCTACGGCACCGATGGGCTTTCGCTCGCGGATACCGATAGCAACGGCAACCCGAAAATGCATCATGGCAATTACAGCCTCTACGCCGTGATCGATCAGACGGTTTGGCAAAACGCCAAAAATTCGTCGCAGAACGTTAACGTGTTCGGCCGCGTCATGGGCGCGCCGAGCACTCAGAATTTCATCAGCTTCTTCTTCAATGGTGGCGTGACCGTGGCGGCACCGATTCCGGGGCGTGACAACGATACCGCCGGCCTCGACTTCGGCATCGGCAAGGTGAGCAGCCGCGCCGCCGGGCTGGATGTGGATTCCGGATTGCCGCGGCAGAACACGGAAGAATTATTCGAGCTGACCTATCAGGCCGCGGTAACCCCCTGGCTGAACGTGCAGCCCGACATTCAATATGTCGTGAACCCCGGCGGCGGCGTGCTGGACCCGAATGATGGCACGCACAACCTGCGCAACGAACTCGTCATCGGCGCGCGGATGAGCACGACGTTTTAAAAAGGCGAGGGGCTTTGCCCCCTCGACCCCCACTGGGCCTGAGGCCCAGACCCCATTAGTTGAAGACTTATAAAAGAGGCCTGCCACTATGCTGTTTGAAACAGCACGGAGGCAGGCCTCTTTTTTAAGTCTTCAGTAGCGGGGGTCTGGGGCCTCAGGCCCCAGCGGGGTCGAGGGGCAGAGCCCCAGCCTTTTTTAATGGTCGTTGATCGGCTGCGCCGGCGGGGTGACTTGGCGGAGTAGTGGGGCGAGGCATACGGCGGCTACGAAGGCTAGGGTTATGGCGCGGAAGGCGTCGGCGTAGGCCAGGGTGGCGGCTTGGGCGTAGGTTAGGGTCCATAGTTCCTGTAGGGCGGCGCGCTGGGCGTTTAGTGTGCTGCCCATTTGTTGTTGTAGGGTGGCGAGGGCGTTTAGGGCCTGGGGGTGGGCTGCGGTTAGGTTGGAGGCTAGCACCATGAAGTGGAAGTTGGTGCGGTCGTTGATGATGGCACCGCTTATGGCGATGCCGACAGCGCCACCTAGATTGCGCATCATGTTGAACAATCCGCTGGCGTATTTGAGGCGTGCGGGCGGTAGGCTGCCGAGGCCCAAGCTGACCGCCGGGGCGACGCAGAACACCTGCGGGAAGCCGCGTAGGATTTGCGGGACCATTAGCTCCTGCCAGCCCCAATCGCTGGTGATGAAGGAGAAGCTCCACATGCCGAGTCCGAAGCAGGCCATGCCGCCCAGCATGAGCCAGCGCAGGTCCATGCGTTTGGTCAGGGAGATGTATACGGGCACGCCGGCGAGCGAGGCGATGCCGGTGGAGAAAATGGCAACGCCGGTCTGCCAGGCGGAGAAGCCGCGGACGTAGCCGAGGAACAATGGCGTGAGGTAGATGGTGGCGAACATGCCAATGCCGACTACGAAGGATAGGAAACACCCCACGGCGAAATTGCGGTTGGTGAGAGCGCGGAAATCGACGACGGGGTTTGAGATCATCAGGCAGCGGGTGATGAAGCTGATCAGCGTGATGCCGGCAATCCAGGCGCAGGTGGTTATGGTGGTGTTGGAGAACCAGTTCCAGCGCGTGCCTTCCTCCAGCGTGTATTCCAAAGTGCCGAGGCCGACGGCCATCAGTACGATGCCGATGTAGTCGGCGTCACGCAGAAGTTTGATGTCGGGCTTGTCGATATCGATCAGCATCGCCGAGAAGATGGTGACCAGAATACCAGGGATGAGGTTGACGTAGAACAGCCAGTGCCAGTTCAGCGCATCGGTGATGTAGCCGCCGATGACGGGGCCGAGTGTGGGGGCGATGGAGGCGATGGTGCCGACCACGGCGGCGGCATAGACGCGCTTTTGGCCAGGGAAGTAATGAAATGTGGAGGTAAAGACGGTGGGGATCATCGAGGCACCTAGCAGGCCTTGCAGCGCACGGAAGACGATCATGGAATCGATGTTCCAGGCCAGACCGCACAGCATGCTGGTGAGGGTGAAGCCGGCGGCTGACGCGGTGAACAGCCAGCGCGTGGAGAACACGCGGGTGAGCCAGCCGGAGAGTGGGATGACGATGATTTCGGCGATCAGGTACGCGGTCTGCACCCAGCCGATTTCATCCTGCGCGGCGGAGAGCCCGCCGCCGATATCCTGCAGCGACGAAGCGACGATCTGGATGTCCAGCAAGGCTGCGAACATGCCGATGCACATCACCGCGAAGGGCAGGATCTCTCTCATTTTGTATCAACTGTCGCGGTCACGGAGAGGCCGGGGCGCAGCAGGCCGAGGGTGGCGGCGTTGCCGTCGAGCAGCACGCGGACCGGCACGCGTTGGACGATTTTGGTGAAATTGCCGGTGGCGTTTTGCGCCGGCAGCAGGCTGAACACGGCGCCGGAAGCGGGCGAGAGGCTGCCGACATGGCCGGTGATTTTTACCCCGGGCGCGATGTCCGCGACGATGCTGACGTTCTGACCGGGCTGCATGTGAGCCAGTTGGTCTTCCTTGAAATTGGCATCGACCCAGAGGCCTTGCGTAGGCACCAGCGAGAGCAGTTGCGAGCCGGCGGAGGCGTAGTCGCCGACATGCGCGGCGCGGTCGCCGACTACGCCGTCAAACGGGGCGACGATGCGCGTGTATTGCTCGTTCAATGCGGCCACATCGCGGCTGGCCTGGGCGCCGGCGAGGCTGGCCTGGGCTTGGGTTTTCTGGGTTTCGATGACGGCGAGGCGGGCGATTTCGGCCGCCAGCGCGGCGCGGGTTTTTTGGGCGGCGGCGGTGTTTTGGGCCAGAGTGGCATTGGCGGTTTGCGCGTCCTGTTCGGTGCCGGCGCTGCTGGCGGCGAGGCGGGCGTAACGGGACTGATTCAAGCGGGCCAGACCCACGGCGGCATCGGCGGCGGTGATGTCGGTCTGCGCCTCGGCGACGACCGATTGCTGGAGGTTTTCCGTGGCGTCGAGATTGGCCAAAGCGGCCTTGGCACCTGCGACGTTGGCATCGGCCTGGGCGAGGGCGGCGCGGTAGGGGCGGTCGTCGAGCTGCACCAGGAGCTGGCCGGCGTGTACGGTTTCGTTGTCGGTTACCGAGACCTGGGCGATCTGCCCGCTCACCTGCGGGGCGAGGGCGGAAACATCGCCGCCGACATAGGCGTCATCGGTACTTTGCAGGAACCGCCCGGTGGCCCAGTAGTTTGCGCCATAGACAATGGCGGCCAGGGTGAGCAGGCCAGCGCCGGCGAAGAGAAGCGATTTGCGGTTGAGGCGTACCCCCCCGGCGCGCTGGCCGGGGATGGCGCCGGGGTGGGTAGCGCCGCTCATGCCGGGACACTCACCCGGTAGCGCGGCGCGGCATGGTTGCGCGAGAGGTTGGGGCCCAAAGCCAGGCGGGCCTGGGTAAAGGTTTCGAAATCACCGGCGTCGGGCAGGGAGGGGATGGTGACGATTTCGCCCTGGTCGAGCCCGGAGAGGGCGGCATCGACCATCTCATGCACTTCCATGATCATTTCCGGCGGGTAGGCTGCGATATTGCCGCCTGCGCGCTCGAAAATCTCGGTGCGGGTGATGCCGGGGAGGACCGCCTGTACGCGGATGCCGCTGGGGGAAAGTTCGCGATGCATATTCTGCGACAGGCTGAGCACGAAGGCCTTGGTGGCGTTGTAGACGGGGTTGAAGAGCTCAGCGACGAGACCGAGCACCGAGGCGATGTTGACGATGGTGCCATGGCCGCGCGGGGTGAAGGCGCGGGCGGCGGTGGTGGCGAGCCGGGCGGCGGCCAGCACGTTGAGCTGGACGAGGCCGGTGACATTGGCCGTGCTCGTTTCCGCGAGCGTTGCCGCCACGCCGATGCCGGCATTGTTCACGAGCAAGGTAATGGAGGGGTCGCTCTCCAGACGGCGCTCAACGGCGGAAATGCCGGCTTCCGTGCTGAGATCCGCCGGCAGGACGAGAACGGAGATACCGTGGTCGGCGCGGAGTTTGCCGGCGGCCGCATTCAGCCGGGCCTCGTCACGTGCCACCAGAATGAGGTCGTGACCGCGCTTGGCCAGACGCTCGGCATAGACGGCGCCGATACCGCTGGATGCGCCGGTGACGAGTGCGGTACCTAGGGCCAGTGCTTTTGCGGGGGTCGCTTGCGACATGAGAGATATCCTTGCGTTTGGGGTGACGACGGGCTATAAAATGACGATCATCATATTATATGTCAATCATCATTTTATTTCGGTTTCCTATTCCGGGGGAGATAGCAGCCATGCGTTTCGACAAAGGCCATAAGGAGCAGACCCGCCGCCGTATTGTGGAGACGGCCGCCCGGCGCTTCCGCAAGGAAGGGGTGGAGGCGGTCGGCATTGCCGGGTTGATGGCCGATGCGGGCTTAACGCACGGCGGGTTCTATGCGCATTTTGCCTCCAAGGAGGAGCTGGTGCGCGCCGCGCTGGAGGAAGCCTCGGACCAGAGCCGGGAACGCCGCGCCGTGCTGCTGGAAAAGGGTGAAAGCCTGGAGGCGCTGGTGCGTTCGTATTTGCGGCCCGTGCATCGCGACACGCCGGAGCTGGGTTGTGCCGCCGCGGCATTGATTGCCGAGATCGCCAGGCACGAGCCAGAAACCCGTAGCGCTTTTACCGGGCGGCTGAAGGAGCTGCTGGCGCAGTTTGAGGCAGCGTTGCCGGTGGATATGCCGGAGGAGGTGCGTTCGCGCCGTGCCATCGGTATTTTTGGCACCATGCTTGGTACATTGCAGATGGCCCGCGCGGTGACGGACCCGGTACTCTCGGTGAAAATGCTGGAAAGCGGCGTGGAGGCGGCTTTGGCACTCGCAACCATGTAAGATTGTAGCTGGGAAGATTGACGCGGCGCGTCTGGGAAGATTGACGCGGCGCGTCTGGGAAGATTGACGCGGCGCGTAGAGGATAATTGCCGCCAAATGCTTGGAATCAGCGCCCATCACGGCTAATGACATTGATGGAATAGCAAGGATTTGGGCTTGGCGGATCAGGACGCGCAGATTGGGCAGGAGCCGGGCGATGCAAGAGCGGTACGTTCACGCGCGGCGTTGCGTGCCACGCTGGTAAGTCTGCTGGAGGAAAAACCTTTTGAACAGGTGACCATTCGCGAAATCACCGGTAGAGCGAAAATCGGATACGCAACGTTTTTCCGGCATTTCCCGAGCAAGGAGGCGTTGCTGAACGATCTCGCCGCGGATCAGATTTCCGGGCTGACGGCGGTGACTTTGCCGATGCTGCATAGCGCCGATACGCGCTCCACCTCGCGTGCATTGTTCGTTTATGTATGGGAGCACCGGAAAATCTGGTCGGCGCTGTTGACCGGCGGTGCGGCCGGCACGGTGAAATCGGAATTTGTGCGCCAGATGCGCCAGCTGGCGGCTGAGCAGGGGCAGTTTGAATCCTGGCTGCCAGGCGATCTGCGGGTGGCGTTCGCGGTTGCCTCCACTCTCGAAATTTTGGCCTGGTGGCTGGAACAAAGCGAATCCGTCGGCATCGACAAGATGGCGGATATTCTGGACCGGCTGGTCGTGACACCCACTTTGGCGGATGCGCCGCATTTCGAAGGCGTGGTTAAGAAAACACGCAAGGGTTGAACGGGCCGGGATTTACCCCACCAGCACACCCGGGCGCGGCGCGTGTTCGCCTGGCCAGGCTTCCATTGTGCCGCGTCCTGCCTCGCGCAATGCCATGCCGATTTCGCGCTGGCGTGCCGGCGGAATGCGCTCATGCGGCCCGACCAGCACCAGCGCGCCGACGGGCTGATGCGGGCCGGTGAGCACCGGGGCGGCGATGGCGACCGAGCCGGGCAGGATATCGCCATCGTTTACCGCATAGCCGCGCTCGCGGGTGAGGGCGAAATCCTCCAGCATGGCGGCGGAGGGCGGCCCGCCGAGCAAAGCCTCCGCTGGCGCGGCGGGCAAAAACGCGAGATAGGCGCGCGCCGTGGCACTCCCCTGCAGCGGCACGCTCATGCCGATGGAAGGTACCACGCGCAGCATGTGCTGGCTCTCCAGCGCATCTACCACGATGAAATGTTTTTGATACGGCAGGGTTAAGTACACGGTCTCGCCGCTGCTCTCGTGCAGCCGCTCCAGCATGGGGCGCAGGCGGTGGCGCAGGCTGTGGCTGCTGTGCGGCGGGCGGGCCAAAGAGAGCGCATGCAGTGTAAGCTCCCATTGCCCGCGCAGGCCCGGTACCAGGCGGATCCAGCCGGCATCGGCCAGGGTCATAATGTCGCGCTGCACGGCGGATTTATCCGCGACCAACTCGCGGGCCAGCGCGCTCACCCCGATGGGTTGGAGCTGCGCCACGAGTTCGAACACCGACAGCATGCGCCCGGCACTGAGACTACGCTTGACCGCCATTGGGCTCCGTCCTTAATAGTGTTGCCTTAACGTGTTACTATTCGACTTTGTATGTTACTATGTAACCAAAACAAAAAACATTGCAAGTTTTGCGGGGCAGGGGTTCTGGCGGCAATATTTGCGGCGGGTGTTTTCGCCTACAGTCATGTCATAGAGTTGCCGGAAGGGTTATGAAGCCGCGTTGAAGCGGCGCTGCGATGAAGAAATGGGGAGCGAAATGGCGAAGCAGGATGTCGGCGGTATCGAGATCGATTACGCATTTTTCGGGGCGGCGGATGCGCCGCTGGTTATTCTGACGCCAGGCGGGCGCTACCCGCGCGACACACCCGGCCTGCCGCAGCTGGCGGCCGAGCTGGTGCAGGGTGGTTACCGCGTATTGTCGTGGGACCGGCCTAATTGCGGTGCGTCCGATATCAGTTTCGATGGTGCAAGCGAATCGGTTTTGCATGCGGACACGCTGGTGGGGCTGACCGCAGCACTTGGGTTGGAGCGGTTCGCTTTGGTGGGCGGTTCGGCCGGCTCGCGAATCTCGCTGCTGGCGGCGGCGCGGATGCCGAAGTATGTGAGTAAAATATTCATCTGGTGGGTCAGCGGCGGCGCGATTTCGCTGGCACAGCTCGCGACTTATTATTGCGCCGATGCAGCCGCGGCGGCGACCAAGGGCGGCATGGCGGCGGTGGCGGCACTGCCCGGTTTTGCCGACCAGATTGCCCGTAATCCGCGCAACCGCGAGCTTATACTGAAATGGGACGCGGATGCGTTCATCGCCAAAATGCAGCTCTGGGCCGAGGGCTATGCCTATTCGCGCGTATCGCCCGTGCCGGGAATTTCGGCGGAGCAGTTTGCCCGGTTGACCATGCCAGCGATTGTGCTGCGCAGCGGCAAGAGCGACCTTTCTCACACACGCGAGGCGAGTGAGCAGGTGGCGGCACTGTTGCCCAATGCGCAGCTGGTGGAGCCGCCTTGGCCCGACCAGGAATGGAACAATTGCGGGATGATTCCGAATGCGCCCGGCCGCGGGCGGTTCGAACGCTGGCCGTTGCTGGCGCCGATGATATTGGAGTTCTTGGATCGCCGTTAAGCATATGTGAATTAACACACATTGGAGGCGCGAAAATCCACCATAGGCGTGCGTGTTTGTTGAAGCCTATGGTGGCGCCAAGAATATTGGGGAGCGGTGGATGAGCGGCCTGTGTTTTGCATTGGGCGAGGAGCAGGAGGCCATACGCGATATGGCGCGTGGCTTTGCCGATGAGCATCTGGCGCCCTTCGCGGTGGAATGGGACAGGACGAAGCATTTTCCGCTGGAGACAATGCGCACCGCCGCGGCCTTGGGCATGGGCGGTATTTATGTCGATGAGGCGTTGGGCGGTTCGGGCCTGTCGCGGCTCGATGCGGCGCTGATCATCGAGGCTTTGGCCACGGGCTGCCCGACGATTGCCGCGTATATTTCGATCCACAACATGGTTGCGGGTATGATCGACCGTTATGGCAATGATGAGCAGAGGGCCAGATATCTACCGGCGCTTTGCAGCATGGAGCATTTCGCCAGTTATTGTTTAACGGAGCCATCCGCCGGCTCCGATGCGGCGGCACTGCGCACGAAGGCGGTGCTGGATGGCGACCATTATATGGTTAACGGTGTAAAACAATTTATCTCGGGCGCCGGCGTGGCCGAGATTTATGCCGTGATGGTACGCACCGGCGAGGAGGGGGCGAAAGGGATTTCGACCCTGATCATCGAGAAGGACATGCCGGGCGTCTCCTTCGGCGCCAACGAATACAAAATGGGCTGGAACGCCCAGCCGACGCGCCAGGTGATTATGGAAGATGTGCGCGTGCCGGTGGCGAACAGGCTTGGACCCGAGGGCATCGGCTTCAAAATCGCCATGGCCGGGCTGGATGGCGGGCGGATCAACATCGCCGCGGCCTCGCTGGGCGGGGCGCAGAGCGCGCTCGATAAGGCCATTGCCTATTTGGGAGAGCGCAAGGCGTTCGGCAAAAACATCGGCCAGTTTCAGGCGCTGCAATTCCGCGTGGCGGATATGGCAACGGAGTTGGAAGCAGCAAGGCTGCTGCTGTGGCGCGCGGCCTGTGCACTGGATGACAAGGCGCCGGATGCCACGAAACTCTGTGCCATGGCCAAACGCTTTGTGACCGATACCGGGTTCGAGATTGCCAACCAGGCGCTGCAATTACTGGGTGGTTATGGTTATTTATCTGATTACGGGATCGAGAAGATCGTGCGCGATTTGCGTGTGCATCAGATCCTTGAAGGTACCAACGAAATCATGCGCGTCATCATCGCGCGCGGCCTGCTGGCGCCGCAATAAAGGGGGCTGTTATGACTGAAACGATCGGGTTTATCGGGCTGGGCAATATGGGGCTGCCGATGGCAACTAACCTCGCCAAGGCCGGGCACAAAGTGCAGGGGTTTGACGTTGTGCCGGCGGCCAATGAGGCCGCGGCGAAGGCTGGGATTACGGTTGTTGCTACCGCTGTTGAGGCGGTGAAGGGCGCGTCGATCGTGATTTCGATGCTGCCCAACGGAAAATTGGTGCTGGAGCTTTATGGCAGCGGGATTCTGCAGGCGGCGTCAGCGGGTACGCTGTTTATCGACAGCTCCACCATCGATATCGACAGTGCCCGGGCGGCGAATGCGCTGGCGGTGGCGGCGGGCATGCTGAACCTCGATGCGCCGGTGTCCGGTGGTGTCGGCGGGGCATCTGCCGGTACGCTTACCTTCATGGCCGGTGGTGCCGCTAGCGATTTTGCGCGTGCAAAACCTGTGCTGGAACTGATGGGCAAAAAGATCGTGCATTGCGGTGACGCCGGCGCAGGACAGGCAGCGAAAATCTGCAACAACATGATCCTCGGTATTTCGATGATCGCGGTGGGCGAGGCGTTTGTGCTGGCCGAAAAAGTAGGGCTGTCGCACCAGGCGTTGTACGATGTCGCCTCCACTGCCTCGGGCCAATGCTGGTCGTTGACCACCTACTGCCCGGTGCCGGGGCCAGTACCCACCAGCCCGGCTAACAACGACTACAAACCCGGCTTTGCCGCGGCGTTGATGCTGAAGGATTTGTTACTGAGCCAGGAAGCCGCGGCTTCCGCCGGAGCCAGCACCGCTCTGGGGAAACATGCTGCGGAAATCTATCAGAGTTTTGTTGCCGCGGGGCAGGGCGGGGTCGATTTTTCAGGAATAATTAAGGCGATTCGCGAAAGTTAAGCAGCAGCTTTTTGAAAAAGCTGCACAAAAAACTTTTGGCCCTGTGGGCATTGGCCATGCCAACGCCCACAGGGCCAAAAGTTTTTTGGTTACTTTTTTACAAAAAAGTAACTGCTTTTTCTTAGAAGCTTTCTCCTACCAACTCCTCGCTCTTCTTCCAAAGAGCCTTGGCGCGCTCAGGGTCAATCGCATACGCAGCCACACCTGGGCCCATGGGGCTCGCGGCCGGACCCGGTAATATTTCGCCAACGTGGCAATCTTCGCAATAGTGGCCGCCCACTTCGTCGGCGGGTGCGTATACGCCGGCCCAGACGGAGGTTGATGCACCTTGCGCCGCGTTTTTGCGCACAAATTTCCAGGTGCTGGCATCGCCCAGCGCCTTGCGCTGGGCCTCGCGCGTGGCTGGGTCCATATAGCGGCCCAATTCGGTTTCCACGCCTCCCGGATGTACTGCGGTGGCGCGAATCCCGCGGGCGCGGTGCCGGCGGTCGAACTCGACCGCAAACAGGATGTTAGCGGTTTTGGAGCGGCCGTAACCGAGATAGGGCGTGTATTCCGTATGCTCGAAATTCGGGTCGTCGAGGTTGATGTCCGCAATGTGATGCGCTGAGGAGGCGAGCACGACGACGCGGCCGCCGGGGCGGATGCACTGGGCGAGGCGGTTGACCAGCACGAAATGGCTGAGGTGGTTGACGCCGAATTGCGTTTCGAAACCTTCCGCCGTGCGGCCCAAGGGCGGGCCCATAAGCCCTGCATTGGCCACTATCAAATCGAATGGACCCTGCAGCGCCATCTGGCCGGCGCAGGCGCGCACGCTGGCGAGCGAAGCGAGGTCAAGCTCGACCAAAGTGACGGAGCCGCTGGTTGGCGTATCGCCCTGCACGCGCGCTATGGCGGCTTTGGCTTTGGTCAGGTCGCGTGCCGCACCAAAAACGGTAGCTCCACGCACCGCCAGCGCATGCGCTGTTTCTACGCCGATGCCAGCGGACACACCGGTGACAAGGATGCGCTTGCCGTGCAGATCGATGCCGGCCAGCACCTCTTCCGCCGTCGAGAGGGCGTCGAATGTTTCGGTCACGAGATTCTCCTTTATGCCGCGCTGCTTACATCGCGGTTGCTGGCGCGGGCGGTAATTTCGTTGGCGGCGATAAAAGCGAATACCATGGCTGGGCCGATGGTGCCGCCTGCGCCTGGATAGTTCAGACCGAAGGGGCTGCCGGTAGCATTGCCGGCGGCAAACAGGCCGGGAATGGGCTGATCATTACCGTCCAGTACGCGCGCCTTGGCATCGGCCTTGAGGCCGCCTTTGGTGCCGAGATCGCCCAGGTGAATCGGAATGGCGTAGAAGGGCGCTTTGATGATGGGACCGAGCGCCGGGTTGGGTTTGCAGGTAGGGTCGCCAAACGCCTGGTCATAAATTGTGCTGCCGCGGCCAAACTCCGGGTCCTCTCCCTTGGCGGCGTATTCGTTCATACGCTTTACTACATCGACCAACTTCGCTGGATCAAGCTGCAGTTTCTTCGCTAGATCGGCGATGTTATCCGATTTGAAAATATAATGATCCCACCAATCCACGGGGAGGGATTTGTCGGACATGATGGCGGAGGGCAGGAACCCGCCGGCGGTGAATTTGGCGCGGAAGACGGCGTCGAACACCAGCCAGCATGGCAAATTCGCGCCGGTCTTCTGCTGGTCCTCAACCATTCCGACACCGAAACGATCGTAGCTGCAGCTCTCGTTCACAAACCGGTCGCCATTGCGGTTGACGCAGACGCTGGAGGGCCGGCCGACATCAAACACGGCCTGGTGTACTTCCTCAAAATTCGAGGCACTGGCGCTGGGCATGATCATCGTCGGTGCCCACCAGCCTTCCTCTGTGTGTTCCGTGGTAGCACCTATGGCTTCGGCTGCCAGGAGCGCATCGCCGGTGTTTGCACCTTGCGGCGTGCTAGTCCACCAGATGGAAGTTTTTACGGGATAAAAACGATCACGCAGCTGCTGATTCCACTCGAACCCGCCGGCGCAAATGACGACGCCGTGGCGCGCCGAAATCTCGTAAGGCGTGCCGAAACGGCTCACGCGCACGCCGCCGACTTTGCCATTCTCGACGATCAGCTCTTCAAGTTTTGTCTCAAGCCTGATCTCGACATTTTTGGCGGAAAGCTGCTCCAGCAACGGGCCGATGACAGCATTGCCCGAGGTAAACCAGCGGTCGCGCTTGGTGATTTTGCGCGTGGCCAGATCCCTCCAATAACGCGAGATAACGCCGGCGAGCATCCGCTTCCAGCCTTTGGCGCGGGCCGCGATGGTGAATGTCTCCGCCAGATTCATGGCGTAGCGGTTGAAGAGTTTGAAACGCGGAAATTGTTCGCGTACCAACGGAAATTTGTTGCCAAGTTTGCGGCCATCCCACATTGGCAGCACCAGCGAGCGGTCGGTGCGTGAGCCTGGCAGTTCGGCAAAATAATCGGGCCAGGGCATGGGAATGAAGTTGATGCCGAGCTTGCCTAAAAAACTGAGCATGTTGTGCCCGGTATCGACATAGGCTTCCAGCCGCTCGCGGTTGACCGGGCCCTGGATCACCGCGTCGAGATAGGTCAGGGCCTCTTCGCGCGTGTCGCTGGTGCCGCCGAGGCCATGATTGGCGATCCAGGCGACACCGCCAGAGGTGGCCGTGGTGCCGCCATATTTATGCGCCTTCTCGACGATGAGGACGTGCAGGCCAAGCTCGGCCGCGCGCAGGGCCGCGGTCATACCGGCCGCACCGGAGCCCACGACGATCACATCATATGTTTCGGCCATTTTTGCTCCCGTATTGTTATTCGGCCGCCGTGGCCATTTCCTGTGCGACATTACCGTAGGCTGCAAGCAATGTCTTTATGTGCGCCTGATATGCTTTTTCGCCATCGTCCTTCACCGGACCGTAGCCGGCGATAAGATGCGCGGCACCAGCGATTTCGGTAGCCTGGTCCATGGTGGCATCGGTAACGCTGGCGGCGAGTGCAAGAATCATTTCACGATATTCTGTAATGAGCCGGCGCTCCATGCGGCGTTCGGCGGTGTAGCCGAACGGGTCCAGCAACGTGCCGCGCAGGGGTTTTAGCTGGCTCATAAGTTTTAGCAACGGAAAAATCCATGGTCCGAACTCAATTTTTTTCGGGCGTCCAGTTTTGGCGTCGCGACGGAAGGCGAGCAAAGGCGGGGCGAGGTTGAGGGCGATTTTGTAATTGCCGTCGAACTGGCGGGCGAGGTCTTCGCGGAAAGCGGGCAGGCTGTAGAGACGGGCGACTTCGTATTCGTCCTTATAGGCCATCAGCCGCGCGAGTTGGTTCGCTACCTGCATGAGAAATGGTGCGGCGTCGTGGCCGCGCAAGCGCGCTGCCATATCGTCCATGAATTCCGTATAGGTTTTTGCATAGGCCGCATTCTGATAGGCAGTGAGATGCTTAGCGCGGCTGGAGATCATTTCGGCCGGTGTCTGCGGCTGACCCGTGCTGGTGAGTTTGGCAAAAGCCATGAGCTCAGTTGGAAACGCCGCGGCCAGACGGCCGAGGGAGAGTGCCATGAGGTTTTGTTTTACCGCCGTGCCATTGAGCCGTACCGCCTCCTCGATGGCCTCAAGCCCGACCGGCAACAGGCCTTTCTGGGCTACGAAACCGACCATCATGAGGTTGGTGAAAATCGTGTCGCCAAGCAGTTTCGCGGCGAGCTCATTGGCGCGGAGCAAGCTGATATTACCCTTGCCGATGCGCTGCTCGATCGCGTGCATGAAGGTGGTGGGGGAGAGGTCGACATCTGGACGTGTCTGGAACTCGCCGGTTGGCACAACGTCTTCATTGGCGGCCACATGCGTATCGGCGCGGATTGTTTTCACCACATCGGGGCCGGAGGCGACGATTAGATCGCAAGCGACGAGGAGGTCGGTCTGGCCGGTACCGAGACGTGCGCTGGGGATGTGATCGGCAGAGGCACTGAAGCGGACATGGCTCATCACGCCGCCGCCTTTTTGCGCCATACCTGTCATATCCAGCACTTTTGCAGATTTGCCCTCCATGTGGGCGGCCATGCCTAGGATCGCGCCGACAGTGAGCACGCCGGTGCCGCCGATACCCGTTACCAGAACGGAATATGAATCAGTGACGTCAACTATCGCCGGCACGGGGAGTTTTTTAATCAGCGCATCCAGCCCGCTGGTGTCGGCCGCGCGTTTGGCCGGTTTGGCGCCGCGCAATGAGACGAAGGAGGGACAAAACCCCTTGATGCAGCTGTAGTCTTTATTGCAGTTGGATTGGTCGATAGCACGTTTGCGGCCGAATTCGGTTTCCAGCGGGGTGATGCTGACGCAGTTCGATTGGCGCGAGCAATCACCGCAGCCTTCGCAAACCGCGGGGTTGATGAACAGGCGCAGATCCGGATCTGGGTAATCACCCCGTTTGCGGCGGCGGCGCTTTTCATTGGCGCAGGTTTGTTCATACACAATCGCGGAGACGCCCGCCACTTCGCGCAATTCGCGTTGGACCTCGTCGAGATGATCGCGGTGCAGAACGCGTACCGTTTGGTCTTTGAATTTCTCGGGCTCGTCACTCACTAGAATAACGGGTTTCACCCCTTCGGCCTGCAGTTCCCGGATGATCATATCGACCGAGGTATTGCCTTCGAGCGGCTGCCCGCCAGTCATGGCTACCGCATCATTATAAAGAATCTTGAACGTAACATTTGCTTTGGCCGAAATGGCGGCGCGGATGGCGAGGATGCCTGAATGTGTGTAGGTGCCATCACCCATGTTTGAAAACACATGCTGGGTTTCGACGAAATGCTGCGCGCCAACCCAAGCCAGCCCTTCAGCGCCCATACCGACGACATTCATGGTGCGGCGCTCCGGCATGAAAGCGGCGAGACCGTGGCAGCCGGTGGCGCCGAGTGCGAGACTGCCTTCGGGAATGTTGGTGCTGGAGTTATGCGGGCAGCCTGAGCAAAAATAGGCGGGGCGGATGGCGGCGGCGGGGGAAAGGGCGGCTGAAGCGATGGCGTCAAGTGCAGCCGAGCGGCGCGTGAGCTCGTCATCGACGAGGCCCAACGCTTCGAGACGGTGCAGGATGGCGTGGCGTACCAGGCCGGCATCGAGCACGCCGTCCAGCGGGAACAGCACGCGGCCTTGCTCGTCGCGCTTGCCGAGAATTTCTGGGCGCGTGGGCAGGCTGTAAAGGGCGGTGGCGAGCTGATCTTCGATGACCGGCCGTTTCTCTTCAACAACCAATAATGCGCGCGCGTCGGCACAGGCGTTGCGGATGAATTCCTGGTCGAGCGGCCATGTCATGCCGAGTTTGATGAGGCCAATGCCAAGGGCGGCGCAGCGGGCCTCATCCAGCCCGAGGTCACGCAGAGCCTGGCGCACATCGAGATAGGATTTTCCGGAGGTGACGATGACGAGTTGACGACGCGCCGGCGCGATAATTACGCGGTTGAGCCCATTGGCGCGGGCGAACTCTATGGCGGTGGGCAGGCGTTCATTTACCACCAGGGATTCCTGCACCAGTGCCGGCAGGCTGCGGCGCAGGTTCAAGTTGCGGCCGGCCAGTTCCGGGCGGATTATGGAAAGCTCTGGCAGAGTCACGGACGATGTAAGATCGAGTGTATCCGTAACGGTTTTCATGCCCACATACAGCCCGGAAAACCGCGACATCTCCCAGCCCAGCTGCCCATATTCCAAAATCTCGGCGGTGGTGGAGGGAGCGAGAATGGGGATGAAGCCGACGATGAGCGTATGTTCGGATTGATGCGCCGAGGCGGAGGATTTGGCGGCATGGTCATCGCCCGCCACCACCAGCACGCCGCCTTTGGCATGCGTGCCTTCAAAATTTGCCAGTTTCAGCGCTTCGCAGGCGCGGTCCACGCCGAGGCCTTTCCCATACCACATAGCGAACACGCCATCGAAACGGGTTTTGCCGAACCAGCCGAGCTGCTGTGTACCGCGTAGCGAGGTTGCCGCTAGCTCCTCATTCAGCCCGGGCTCAAAATGAATATCATGCGCGTCCAGCAGTTTCTGCGAGGCCCAGAGCTGCGCATCCAGCGTGGTGATCGGCGAGCCGCGATAGCCGCTGACATAGCCGCCCGTTACCAGCCCCGCCGCTACATCGCGCCGCTTCTGGTCCAACGGCAGACGTACCAGCGCCTGCATGGAGGACAAAAATATCTGACCGGAGCGTTGCTCATAGCGGTCAGCGAGCGTTACGACGGTTTTGGTCACAAAACATACTCCAGCGAATGCGCGACATCATAGCCCGCCAGCTCGGGCGCCGGTTGCCCGGCCGCGCCAGCACGTTTGCCCCTCGCTGCGTCTCCCATCAGGGTTTTTTCGGGGGCATCGCCAGATATTTATCGACCGCTTTTTCGAAATGGCGGATGCGGATTTCTTGATAATTGCCGAGTGTCAGCCCGTGCTTGGCGCTGGCTTCCAAACCTTCCTGCTGCAGGAAGAGATTATCCGTATCCTGGTCGAGAATGGCGCCGAAACCGGGGTCCATGCCCTCGGCTTCCTTAAAACTCTGATCCTGCTCCAGAATGATCGGCTCGGCTGGGGTGGGGCGCTCGCCATCCTTCGGCGCCGGGCGCAGGAACATCACCTCGTATATGCAGCCGCGATGGTCCTTCGGGTCCGGACGGAAGCGGTAGACCATGGGCAGGGAAATGCCGGGGAAGAGGAACGTGTTGGGGAAGATGGTGTAGGAGAAACAATCGAGCATTTCGGAATCAGAGACATCGCTCAAATCCGTATTCGCGGATTTTTCGAACATGCCGCGGAACATATCGGCCATCACCTGGCGCGCGGTGCTGTTGCCAACTTCCAGCCGGTTGCCTTCCAGCACGCCGGCATCGCCCACCGTGAATTGGTCGAGAATATCCTGCTCGTTATACTTGCCTTCGAGATGCGGGCTGAGCACACCAAGCGGTGAGATAAAGCGGTCCACATGCTCGCCGTAAACATCATATTGCGAATTGGCATCGGCATTGGAGACCGCCACCTGCGGGTGGGTGATGATGACGTGGTAAGCTTCCTGGAACGCTTCGATGGTGAGCTTCCAATTGGCCGGAATGCGTTTTTGCACATGCAGAGCGATATAGCGGTTTTCCAGCTTCCAGGCAGTCATATGCGCCAGCGCCTCGGGTCCGAGATATTCGGCCAGGGTCGGCGCATCCTTGTCCATATTGATCCAGACAAAACCGCCAAGCGTTTCGACACGCGCTTCCGGCAGGTTCAGCTTGGCGGCATCCACATGCGGGAAATCCCAGGGGCAGGTGATGGATTTATTGGTGCCGTCGATATTCCAGCTCCAGCCGTGGAAACTGCACTGGAATTCGGAAGCGCGACCCTCGGTGTTTGAGGCGCGAAGCTTGGTGCCGCGGTGCAGGCAGGCGTTGAAGTAGGCGCGGATGTCGTTCTCGCCAACGCGGGTGATGATGAAGGAGTAGGGCCCGAGGTCGTAGACATGGTAATCGCCCACTTCCGGAATATGCTCTTCACGGCAGGCGAATTGCCAGGTGCGGGTCCATAGGCGCTCGTACTCGGCTTTTGCATAGGCCGGGTCGATATAGCGCTCGGTGGGGATGTCCTCACTGCCCATATATTCATAGGATTCCGAACGGACCCAGTCAGGCGCGCCAACTTTGTCCTTGGCGATGATATCCTGCGTGCTCTGCGCGGGGCAGCGGGCTTCGCCGGGCGTGGATGTGGGGGTGATCTTGTTCATGTCACTATCCTATCAGGCGGCGGCGCGGCGTTGCGCGATGCCGGTCGTGTTTTTGTAGATTTCGCCGTCCTTCATGATCATGACGAGGCGGTTGGCATCGGTCATGATCGAAACGTCTTCGAGAGGGTTTCCGGCGATGAGAAGCAGATCGGCCAGCGCGCCATCGGTGATGGTGCCGAGATCGCCCGCATCACGCATCGCCAGCCCGCCGTTACGCGTGGCACAGAGCAGAGCTCCCTCTGGCGTGTAGCCGTAATAGTCCACGAAAAATTGCAGATCGCGCGCGTTCGTGCCCTGGCGGCTCCAGGCAAAACCGTAATCGCCGCCGATGAGGTGGCGGATGCCGCGCTTGCGCAATTCAGTGTGGGTTTTGGCGGATTCTTCCAGCAGCCCCGGAATGCCCATATAGCCGCCCACCTCCGGCGTCAGCCCGCTGCCCGAGGCCTCACCCTTAACGATGGTGTGGAACAGGCTGACGGTTGGCACCACGAAAATGCGGTCGCGCGCCTCTTCCATCATGTCGAGTAATTCCGCGTCGGCGTATTCGCAGTGGAACAACCCATCCACCCCGGCACGGATGCAGTTTTTGGAGCCTTCGACAGACCGCGTATGCGCATTCACCTTGCGGCCATAGGCGTGTGCGGTTTCCACCGCCATACGGATTTCATCCAGCGCCATCGGCGTAGTGTGGCCGGGGGTGTTGGGGTAAAACGGATCCCCCGAAACGTCGAGTTTGATATTATCGCAGCCCTCGCGGCAGAACAGCCGCACGGCTTTGCGGATCTCCTCCGGCCCGTTGACGATCATCGCCGGGCCGCCGGGCCGCTCGTTATGCAATCTGCCCTCGTCGCCCATGGCGCCGGTCACCGAAATTTCCAGCGAGCCAGCGCGGATGCGCGGGCCGGGGATGCGGCCGGCATTCACCTCGTTGCGCACGGCAACAGCCAGGCGCAGCTTGGCCTCGGACGCGCCGTAAGCGCTGGTAAACCCTGCATCCAGCAGCGCTTTTGCCCCGCGGGCCGTGGTAAACACCTGCTCCTCGGGTGTGGGGGTGATCAGGTCCTCGGTCGCGGCCACGCTCTCGAAGGAGAGGTGCGTATGGCCTTCGACCATGCCCGGCATCAATGTCAGGCCCGAACCGTCGATCACATCGCAGCCTTCCCGCGCCAGCTGGCCGGGATTGCGCGACACGGCGCGTACGTGGTTACCGTCGATAAGCACGTCGCCCGTAAACGCCGGCGTACCGGCGGCATCCCAGATGCGCGCGCCGGTGATCAGTTTGCTGCCCATTGGCTCTTTTTCCCCACATCCGGCACGCGCAAAGCCCGAGCGCGGCACTTCAACCTATGATGACATTACCCCCAAGCCCCGGGCTCCGAATGACCCATCATGCACCGCGATTTGTCTATCCTTGCTAGAGCCGCCGTAGCCGTTGTGCCGTCTGGCGGGGTGGCTTAACGGATCGAAAACAGGGGGACCAAATGATCAGAGGCATTCACCACGTATCGGTCCACGTCCATGATCTCGACAAAATGATTGCGTTCTACAAAGCGGCCTTTGGTTTTGAGGTCGTAGGCGAGCATTTTGCCTGGAAAGACGAGCCAATCGTGGACCGGTTGATCGACGTGCAGGCCTCAGCCGCGCGCGGGGCGATGCTGCGGGCCGGGACCTGCTACGTGGAGATGTTCCAGTTCGAGGCCCCGGCGCCCCGGCCCGCCGCGCCGCTCAACCCACAGGACAAGGGCTATACGCATTTTTGTGTGGATGTGACGGAAATTGAGCAAGAATACGAGCGGCTGAAAACCCTTGGCATGACCTTCGGCAGCCCCGCGCCGATCGACATGGGGCATGTGAAGTCGGTTTATGGGCGCGATCCGGAAGGCAATTTGATCGAGCTTCAGCAGACGGCGCAGCACTGCGATTTCAGGCTGGATTTATTGAAGTAAAAGCAGCAGCTTTTTGAAAAAAGCTGCACCAAAAACTTTGGCCCTGTGGGCGTTGGCATGGCCAACGCCCACAAGGCCAAAGTTTTTTTGGGTACCTTTTTGTTCACAAAAAGGTACTGCTTAACCCAGCGGAGCGACCGTAACCTTAAGTCCATCCAACGCCGCCGTCAGCTTAATCTGGCACGATAGCCGGCTGTTATCCTTGCGCACATCCGCCACCATATCCAGCATTTCGGCCTCCACGGCATCCGGCGCACCGACGGCGGTGTACCAATCGTCGTCCACATACACATGGCAGGTGGCGCAGGCGCAGGAGCCGGCGCAGTCGGCTAGGATTCCCTCTACCCCGGCATCTTTGCCAACTTGCATCAGCGACTGGCCGGTCTCGCCCGAGAGAGTTTTAACCGTGCCGTCTTCCTCGACAAACGTGACCGTCAACGCACTCATCAATTCGTTCCTTCATTGGCCAGAAACTCGTCCTGGGCCGAGAGTATCTTCTCCAGATGGTTTACCGAATCACCAGCGGAGATGCCACCATCGACCGGCAAAATCGCGCCGGTGATCTGCGCCGCGCGGTCGCTGGCGAGGAACAGCGCGGCGTAGGCAGCATCTTCCGGCACGCCGTCGCGCTTGAGCGGTTTGTTCTCATCCCACACCGGGGCCAGGTGCTTTTCCAGCCGCGCCGCGGTATCGCCCGAGACACCATCCGCCATCACGCGGATCGGCGTGCGGATATGCCCGGGGGCGAGGCAGTTGACGCGGATGTTGTGGCGCGCCAGGTCGATTGCCAGTGATTTGGTGAGATGGATCACCGCCGCTTTCGAGGCGCGGTAGCTCATCAGCGCCTGGCCGGCCATGATGCCGGCGATGGAGGCGTTGTTGAGGATCACCCCGCCGCCATGCTTGGCCATATGCCGCCCGGCGCGCTGGGAACCGATCATCACGCCATATAGATTCACGCCAATAACGGAATGAAAATTCTCAAGATCGTCATCCAGGAAAAACGGATGGCGGCCGCCGGAAATGCCGGCATTGTTGAACATGATGTTGAGTGCGCCAAATTTTGCCACGGCCGCATCGACCACAGCCTGCACCTGGTCCGCTTTGGATACGTCGGTGTGCTGATAGAACGCATCCGCGCCGATCTGCTTGGCAAGCTCGTGCCCGGCATCGTCGTTCACATCGGCAATCACCACGCGCGCACCGGCGGTGGCAAACACTTCAACAGTGGCCCGGCCGATGCCGCTGGCACCGCCCGTGATGATGGCCACCTTGCCTGCTAATTCCTGCCCCAATGTATGTCCCTCAGATTTTCGTATAGCTGATCGGCAGGCTTTCGATCGAGTGCGTTGCCACGGACTTCAAATAGGGGATTTCCCCGACCGGGATTTCCAGCTTGATGTTTTTCAGCCGCTTGGCCACCTCGCGCGCCGCGATGCGGATTTCCAGCCGCGCCAGCGAGATGCCGATGCATTTATGCGGGCCGCCGCCGAAGGACACATGCCGGCCGAGATTGCTGCGCTCCATATCGAAATCGCGCGGGCAGCCGAATACCTCTTCCTGGTCATTGGCGGAGGCGTACATCAACAGCAGATGCGCATGTGCCGGCAGGGTTTTACCGCCAAGCTCGACCTCTTTGGTCGTCATGCGCGAGAGCCCACGCACCGGCGGCTCGATGCGCAGCAGCTCCTCGGTAAAGCGCGACATCAACCGGTCGTCATCGGCGGCGTTCATGAGAATTTCAGCCACCTTCGGCTGGGTAGCGAGAATGTAGAACAGATTGGTCATCGCCGTGGCCGTGGTGTCATTGCCCGCGATCATCAGCGCGCGCACCAGTGAGACGATCTCTTTAAATGTCAACTTCGTCTCATCCGAACCTTCGATTTTGGCATGCACCAGGTCGGAGATCATATCCTCTTTCGGGTTGGCCTCACGGTCGCGGATATGGCCGATGAGGAAATGCTGCAGATCGCAAAGTTCTTTCGCATTCTCGATCATCTGCTCGCGATTCTGCATGCGGCCTATTTGAGCCGTCACGGCCTGCGACCAGCGCGACAATTTGTCGGCGTTATACTGGTCCACGCCGAGCTGCTCGCAGATAACGCGGATAGTGATGGGCACCGAAAACGCTTTAACGATATCGACCGGGCCGGTTGCGGGCAATTTATCGATAACATCCACGATGATCGAGGTGATCAGCGGCTCCAGTTCACGCACACGGTGGGCTGTGAAGGCGCGGTCCATCAACCCGCGGATGTGCGTGTGGTACGGCGGGTCGGACATGATGGCATCGGGGAAATAGCCGCCGCCGTCGCGCTCCAGAATCTCCTTGAATTCGTCGAAGAAGCCGGCGGAATATTGCGCCTCGTAGCCATGCTTGACCGAGTAAGTGATTGGATCGCGCTGGATGGTTTGAATATCCTCGAAGCGCGAGATGAGATACATGTGCAGCTTCTCATCGTAATGCACGGGGTCGGCCTCGCGCATCGCGTCGTAATAGGCTTTCGGTCGGGCCGAAATCTCCGGGTCGATCAGCGACATCTGCTCCAGCGCGGCGCCTTTGCCGGTCATCGGGCACACGCCGGCACCATTCGTTGCGTTCATTACCACTCTCCCTAGCTTACTTTGCTGTGAGGTACGCGCTCGGCGAGCATCGCTTCCTTGCACAGAAACTTCGTTGTGGTCCAGCCGCCGTCAAGTGCGATGCTCTGGCCGTTGATATAGCTGCCCTGGTCGGAGGCCAGAAAATAAATGGCATTGGCGACATCCGTGGTCGTGCCCTCGCGGTCGAACGGTGTCATCTCCTGGTTGATGCGGCTGAAGAAATCCGCATCCCAGTAATCCTTGGTCATGTCGGTTTTTATCACGCCGGGTGCCACCAGATTGGAGCGGATGCCCTTGGCGCCATATTCCGCCGCGAGCGTCTGGGTCAGCCCGATCAGCCCGGCCTTCACCGCGCAGTAAATCCCACCGCTCAACCCGCCGACCATCCCGAATGTAGAGCCGACGGTGACGATGGCCGAGCCCGGCTTCATCACACCCAACGCCGCCCGACAAAAGCGGAACGGGGCCTTAAGGCTGATATCGACGACCTCGTTAAGCATGGAATCATCGGTTTCATGCACCGCCGCCCAGCGCCCGGAACCGGCGTTATTCACCAGGCAATCGAGCCGGCCAAAGCGTGCCATGGCGAGGTCCACGGCCTGCTGCGGCACATGCGGTTCGGCCACGTCACCCGCAAACGCAACAATCTCGGTAATGGGGGAGAGGGCGGCGACCAGGCGGTCAAGCTTCTCGCGGCCGCGCGCCACGGCGACAATCCGGTAACCCTCGCGCGCAAAACGCTGTGCCGTGGCCTCGCCAATACCCGCGCTGGCGCCGGTAATCAGTACAACCGGCGCCCTGTTGGCACCATTGCTTGCCGTGCCGTTTGCGGCGTGGCCGTTTTCCATCCCAGGTGCCAAATTCATTCCCGTCCGCTGCTTAGATTTATATCAGTTTCGACCCGTGTTCCTGAAGGAATCACGCATCACTCTACCCTTGGCTCGCCTCCTTGCGCCATTCGTAACCGGCGGAATTGCCGCCCGGTGGCGGTGCCGAGCAATTCGCGTCTCATTTTCGGGCAACCTTATGGCTGGGGGTAGCGGGCCCGCAGCGTCTCGAAGGCGGTACCGGGTCCGGCCGTCAGCCGCTGCTCGATCATTGTCCGCACCGCTTCCGGCCCGTGCGTCTCGGTGTCGATCTCCAGATCGCTGCAATCATTGGCGTAAACGGCCTCGTAGAACCAGGGGCGCAGGCGGTCGAGCCGGTCGGTGATGATGCGCACGGCATCCTCGCCGAGAATATCGGTTGGGAGTTTCTTGTCGTATTTGCGCTGGGCCAGGCGCTGTTGCAGCACTTCATACGGCGGCTTCAACGTGACCAGCAGCACCGGCAGGCCCTGCATACGCCAGATTGCATCCTGCAACACCGGCGGATCGATCATCATCAGATGGTCGAGGATGATATTGCAGCCCTGGCGCGAGGCGCTGGCGACCCATTCATGCAGCGTGGCAAAAGCCCGCGTGCCATAGGGGCCAAAACTCCAGCGCAGCGGCCCGCTGGGATTTTGCTCGTCCACCGGATGCGCATAAATCCCCTCGCGCGAACGCGGCCCGTGATGGCCAAATTGTGCCGGCAGAGTGCCTGCCATAAAATGGTCGATGCCATAAAGCAGCCAGAAATCCTGCGACTTTTTGGCCAGCAATTCGCAGGTGGTGGATTTACCCGAACCCGAAGTGCCGTTGACGATGATAATCTGACCTGGTGTTTGATTGGGTTGCACGATGCTCTCCTAATGCCCGGCGGGAATCACGCCGCGGGCGATGTCGCGGAATCGCACCAGAGAACAGAACTCCTGGTTGTCGCCCCAATGTTGCACGCCATCCCAATCCCATTCAATGAGCGACCAGACGACCGTGTGGTCGGTATAGCCGGTGAAAACCAGCCCATCATCGAGTCGTCCGGTGGCGGTCATGCTGCGGCCAAGCTTGTCGGTGGCCTCAAAAATCACGCGTCGCGGGCCGTGTTTGCCAAATTCTACCACCTTGCGCGTGCCGGAAACAAGGCTGGAGAGTTCGCCATCCTTGTAGATATACCCGCCGATGATTTTCTGCTCGTGTCCTTCACCCATGGCGATGGCGTGGAAAGAACTGTTTGCGGCAATCCCCCAGAAATACCCGCCGCTGGCCAGCGCCTCATAATCCCGCGGGCCAAAGGAAGTGTCGCGCATGGAAAAACAATCAATCGCGATCTCCCGCTCATCAATGCGGATTGTACCCTTCATCCGGCCCGGGTGCTCGATATGGAAGCGCGCGGTTTTCTGCTGCCCCGCATCGCCGGTCTTCAGCTCATGCACCGGCCCGATCGCCTCCCAGACGAGGTCCATTTTGACCCCATCCTTGTCATAGCCGATGGCGTAGGATTTCAGTGGCTCAAGCACTTTCACGGTCAGCGAATTACGTGCCGTCATGTTGAATTTTTCCGCCCCCGCTGGCATCGCCTGCAAATGGGCCCAGTTGTAGTACAGGCAGTTCCACTGATAGGTCCCGCTCGGGTCCCACAGCACCGGTCCGCCATTCAGCATGCCCATATTCGGGCGGAAATAATATTGCACGAAACCGTGGATCTTCTCCTCCGGCTTGGAAATGGAAAACCAGACGCTCTCATTCCAATACGGATTGTCGCTGCGATCTTCTGAAAACCGGTCAGCTTGCGGCAGATCATGCATTTGCGAATTCCATTCCTATATCAAATCGTATCCAGCCGCAGCCGGGTGAGGGTAAAACTGGCAATCCGCCAGGCGCCGTCAATTTTGCGGTAGGTATCGTGATAATGGCCGCGCCCGGTAATGGATTTCCATCCCTGCACCGGATGCCGGTCGGCCCATTCAATCACATCCTGCATCGCCCATACTCCCGTGGCGTTATGCGCGTCGAGTATATCGATCTCGCCCATGAAACCCTGATGCACGGAGACGCTATGTTCCAGCGAATGTTTCAGGCTGGCGGCGAACGCGGGCCCGCTATCCGTATACACCGCACCGCTCGGGGTCAGCACCTGCATATCCGGCGCAAATAACTCCGGGAGACGGTCGAATTGTTTGGTGTCCATGAACCGGAAATAGCGCGCCTTCAGCAAGCGGATGTCTTCAATGGCTTGCAAGCGATCCAGCGGATCCATGGCGTTCCTCGATCATCCCATTATTATGCAGGATTGATGTGCCGCCACCGGCCGTGCGTAAAGAGGGCACGGGCCAACTTCCCCGCCCGCTGCACTTTCAGACATGATGACTTGCCAATCCCGGCTTGCGGCGTGCCGCTTTAAACGGCAGCCAGTGCGGCCGCGGCGGATTTAGCATGCCGGTCGCGATATTCGCGCGGGGCCACGCCAAACCGTGTTTTAAACATGCGGCTGAAATGCGCGCTGCTTTTGAACCCGACCAGATAGGCGATCTCGCACACCAGATGATGCTGCATGGCGGGGTCCTTCAGCCAGGCCTCGGCCATTTCAATCCGCCGCTCCCAGATTAGATGCGAGAAGGACAGATCGTTCTTTTTGAGGATATGGCAGAGATACCGCAGCGAGATGCCGCAGCGCTCGGCCACCATCCGCGCATTCAAATCCGGATTGGCGATATGCCGGCTGATGCAGGTCTTGATATCGGATGTGCGCTTCTCGGCAATCGAGCTGCGCGGTGCCGGGATGCCGCCGAACCGGGTGATGGATTTGCCAAGTCCGGTCAGCAAGGTCCGGACAAGTTGCTCGGAGATGTCAGCGTCGATCTGATCGTCTTCATCGAACAGCAAAGTGAAAATCCGCTCGACCAGAAACAGATCGCCCTTGGTGGTGGGGAAGGGGCGGCCGGCTTCCAGCCCGTCGCTGATGATGGAATGCAGCTCATGCGAGGGCACGACCACATGCATGGCCTCGAGCAGCCCGTTCTTATCCGGCGTCAGCTCCATGTTGAAGGGCCTGCAGGAGCGGGTAACGGCGCATTCCTGCGGGCTGATCTGATGTTTGGCGCCAGGGTAGGACACGGTAATAGTCCCGCGCCGGACGAACCAGAACACGGTTACATTGGTTTTGTCCGAGCGAATATGCGCCCACGAGCGACGGAACACGAGGCCCGAACGCGAGGTGAGCTTATAGATGTAATACTCGCCGGCCACGCTCTTCTCGATGCGCATATCCACATCGCGCGGCGAGATGGGGCGCAGCTCGCCCTCATAATAGTCAGAGTTATTTTTGCCGCGAAATTCATGGCGCCGAAGCTCATGATTTGCGGTTGTCATGTCAAAAGCCAATACGGGCAACTGCCGATCTCCTTCCGCAGGCGCCTTTTTTTGTACGCACCCTTAGGCTTGATACTCTAAGACAAACCCCGGGGCCGGACAAGGTAAATCGGCCATTATCGCTTGTGCGATGTGGCATAGCGGGGCCGGTGACCATCAGGCGTCAACCTCGATCCAACCGTCGACAAGCTGCACCGCATAGATCGGGATCGGCTGTTTGGCGGGTGGATTCTTGGCTTTACCGGTGGCCAGGTCAAACCGTGCGCCATGGATCGGGCAGGCGATCCAGCCATTGGACATGCGGCCGCAATCGAGCTTTTCCTCGGCATGCGAGCAGATGTTGGAGACCGCAAAAACCTTGCCGTTCCAATTACATAGCAGAATGGGTTTGCCATTTATCTCAACCACCAGTTTGGCACCATGCGGCACGTCACTAAGCTGTGCCGCTTTCGTAAATTCACCCGAAGCCATAAACAGACAAACCCTCCAGCCCGCTCGTCCTATCACCGGGGCAGGATAGGGCAAATGCCTCCCCATGCAGTCCGGCTTGCCCAATTCTTCAACCATATCCGCCGCGGCACGGCTGGTCTCGTAATGCATCCCCGCTTGCCGCAGATGGCAGCAGGCCCTCGCTCTGCTTGCTGCCGCGCCGCGCCGCGCGTAGCTAGATTTGCTCAAAGACTGCGAATTATGGAGCGAAGGATGCGTCAAACGACCCTGCGGCGTGTGCCCGAGAAACGTACCGCCAAAGCGAACAGCGTTGGGGGAACCCTATGCGTGGGTGCCGGCGATCATCTGGATCTCGGCATCACCGTGTCGGTCTACTGCGCGGATTCGGCTAAATTGCAGCAAGCGGAGACCGCGCCGGGATTCTCCCCGGCCGACCCCGGCTTTACCGAACATTGAGACGGCCGGCCGTGATGGCTGGCCTATACCGTGCCAGGAGGGCGCAAAAGAATGTCGTTTGAACTGAACCGGAAGCTGGCCGCCAAGCGCCCGCCGCTGCCCACAGGGGCCAATATCGACCCCGTTACCGCCGGCATCATCCGCGGCGCGTTCGAGACGATCTGTTTTGAAGCCGCGACGCATCTGGGCCGTGCCGCCTCCTCGCCGATCATCAACTCCTCCAACGAGCGCAATGCCGCGATTGTGGATGCGCAGGGGCGCCTGGCCATGGGTGCCATCGGCACGCCGCACCTCACTTTCGTCAACCAGATGATGGTGCGCTGGGCGCTGATGAACATGGATGCATACGACATCGGCCCGGGTGATGTGCTGCTCTCCAACGATCCCGAATATGGCGGCGGGCATCTGCCGGATTATTGCGTCTACACCCCGGTGTTCGACGATGCCGGCGAGCTGATTCTGTTCCAGACCCTGCAGGCGCATCAAGGTGATACCGGCGGCAAGGACCCCGGCGGGTTCACGCTGGAAGCAACCGATATTTACACCGAAGGCGTATCCTACCCGTGCCTGAAGCTGGTGCATCGTGGCGAGAAACGGCGTGACGTGATCCATATGCTGGAGCGCAACAACCGTTTCGCGACCTTCGGCGGCGATCTCGCGGCGATGATCGGCGGCGTGCAGCAGGCGGCGGTGAAATTGCAGACGATGATCCGCGCGCAAGGTTCCGGCAAGGTGAAAGCCGCCATCAACCACGCGATCATCCAGAGTGAGAAGCGCATGCGTGAAGAAGTGTCGCGCTGGCCCGATGGTGTTTACGAGGCGACGGTGCTGATCGACCATGACACGGTCGGCACGCGCGATGTGAAAGTGCATGTCGCCTGCAGCATCAAAGGCGACCAGCTCACGGTGGATCTGACCGGCACGGATGACCGGCAAACCCTCGTCGGCGTATGGAACACCTTTGCCAACAGCCGCTCCTATGTAATGACGCAGGTGGGGGCAGCCATCGACCCTTCGATCGACAAGAACGAAGGCCTGTTCGACGCGGTTGACATCATCATCCCCGAAGGCTGCATCGCCCAGCCGCCGCCGGGCAAGCCGGCCGCTCTGGGTTCCTTCCATCCAGCTTGCGAGATCACGGAAGCGGTTTGTCTCTGCCTCAGCCAGGTGGTTCCGGAACGTGCGGCACCGCAATTGTATAAAATTGGCATGCCGAATGCAGTGATGGGGTTCGATGCCAATGGCATGATGTGGATGGACCAGGGGGTGGATTGCCGCTCGATGGACAGCTCCGCCGTGCAGGGCATCGACGGCTGGGGGTCATGTCCGGTCAGCCTCGGTAATCTGTTGCTCTCCGAGGCCGAGGATGCGGAGACACGTTTTCCCATTCTCAACATCAGCCGCGAGATGAAAACCGATGGCGGCGGTGCCGGCCAATGGCGCGGCGCGCCCGGCAGTTTGAACGTGAAAACAGTGCTGGCGCCGACCATGGCAGTCGCCTGGATGGTCTCGGCCGACCATCCCCTGCGCGGCATGTGCGGTGGTGATGATGCGATCCCCTACACCAATCATTTCGAGGTAGGCTCGCCTAATGAATATAAGATCGAACGCACCGCCCAGGCGCAACTCCCGGCGGGTGCCACCATAGCCTATCAGCATGGCGGCGGGGCAGGCTTCGGCCCGGCGATTTTACGCGACCCAGAGGCGGTGAAGGAAGACGTGCTGGACGAGTATGTTAGCCTGGGTGCCGCGCGCGAAAAATACGGCGTGGTGCTGACCGGCAGCCTGGAAGAATATGACCTGGCCGTGGATGTTAAAGCCACGCAAGTGCTGCGGCAGGAAATGCGCGGCGCGCTGGCCGCTGAATAATAACCGCGCAAGCGGGTCCGTGAGAGTTTGATCGGCGCTGCCGATCTGGGAGTTTGTAATGGGTTTTCGCGTCGGCATTGATATTGGTGGCACGTTCACGGATTTTGCGTTTCTCAAAGGTTCAAGCGTTATCGTCCATAAAAATCTCAGCACACCGGAGGATCGCTCCATCGGCGTGATGAACGGGCTGGAGAAGCTCAGCGAGAAGGAAGGCCTGTCGCTGCGCGAATTCCTCGGCAATTGCGACGCAATCGTGCATGCCACCACCGTGGCAGACAACACCCTTATCGAAATGAATGGCGCACTTACCGGCCTTATCACCACTGAAGGGTTTCGAGACGAGATCGAATACCGCCGTGGTTTCAAAGAGGATATCTGGGACGTTCGCCTCGCCCCGCCGAAGCAGATAACCCCGCGCCGCCGCCGCCTCACCGTGTCCGAGCGCGTGTTGTTCAATGGTGACGTACATAAGCCGCTCGATGAAGACTCAGTGCGTGTGGCTTGCCGAAAATTACGAAAACAGAATGTAACTTCGGTTGCGGTTTCCCTGCTGTTTTCCTTCGTCAACGCGGCGCATGAAAAGCGAATCGGCGAGATTATCGCCGAGGAAATGCCGGGTGCTTCCATCTCGCTCTCGCATCAAGTGCTGCCGCGCGGCCCGGAGTTTGACCGCACAAGCACCACGGTGGTCAACGCCTACATCGCCCCGCCCGTTACCGCGTATATCGAACGTCTGGCTACCCGCCTCAGGGAGAATGGTTACGCCCGGCAACTGCTCGTAATGCAGGCCAATGGCGGCGTGATGACGAAAGAATATATCGACGGTGCGCCCATCCGCGTGCTCGCCTCCGGCCCGGTTGGCGGTGTGGTCGGCTCGGCGCATGTTGGCAGCGCGAAGGGCCATCCCAACCTGTTGTGCGTGGATCTCGGCGGCACCTCTTACGACATGTCGTTGGTCATCAACGGCTCAGCACCTGCCGAAGCCGGCTGGAACATGCACCATCGCTATCTCATCGGCGTGCCGATGGTGAAGGTGGAAACGCTCGGTGCCGGCGGCGGCTCGATCTGCCATGTCAAAGGTGGTGCGCTGCACGTCGGCCCCGCCTCGGCCGGTTCCGTCCCTGGCCCGATCTGCTACGGCAAAGGCGGCACCCAGCCGACCATTACCGATGCCCTGGTCATGCTCGGCATTCTCTCCACCGAAGCCGGTTTCGCCGGCGGCAGTTTCAGCCTCAAGCGTGATCGGGTCGAGGAGGCTTTCGCAAAAATCGGTGCGCAGATGGGCTATTCCGCCGAGGACGCCGCGTTTGATTGCTGGCGTGTCGTCAACGCCAATATGTCGCAAGGCGTGCGCCGCACCACGGCGAGCCAGGGCGGGGTAGACTCGAAAAACCTCGTCATGCTGGCCTATGGCGGCAACGGTCCGGCCTTCGCCGCCATCCAGGCCGATGATCTCGGTATTTCTCGTGTGCTGGTACCCAAAGCCTCGCCCAGCTTCTCGGCTTTGGGTACACTGGTTGCCAACCCGAGCATCGATGAAGAACGCTCCTATGTCGCCAAAGCCAATGCGTTGGACACGGCCCGGCTGAAAGCGCTGTGGACGGAACTTGCCAACCGTGCCGAAAAATATTTCGCAGATGCCTCGTTCAAGCCTGAGGAAATCGTCGCGAATTACCAGATCAATCTGCGCTACGCCGGGCAGAATTTCGCACTCACATTCGATTTGAACCCGAATGGAAAACTGCACGACCTCTCCTTCATCGATGACACCATCGGCGAGCGCGCCATCGCTCTGTTCAACGAGCGCCATCTCGCTGAATACAACCACATCCGCGAACACGAACAGCCCGAGGTCATCGGCGTGCGTCTGGCGAGCCATGTGGTCACCCCCTCGCCAGTGGTGGCAGCGGGTTTCGATACGCCACGCGTGGAAGCAAAGCCCAGCAAAACCCGCCGCGCCAATCTCGGCCAGGGTTTTGCCGAAACCCCCATCTTCTTCGGTGGCGATCTCGCCCCCGGCCACGAGGTCACTGGCCCTGCGATCATCCAGGAGATATTCACCACCATCGTGGTCTATCCCGGCTGGCACGCGCGGGTGGATGACGCCGGCGATTACGAGCTGACGCGGCACTGATCATGGAGCACTGGGTACATGGCGACGGCATGGGCCTGTCCATCCCCGCGCATATGGACGCATTGCGCGACGGCGGCGAAACCTTCCTCACCACCGCGTTCCGCAGCGGCGGTGTGCTGGGTGCGGATAACGCCGTCGCGCGTATCACCCAGTTCGAGGAATGCCCCGGCGGCAGCACCGGGCGCAAGGTTTTCCTGTCCATCGTTTACGAAAAACCAGCTGCTGGTCTATTGGAAACCCTTTTCGTCAAATTTTCGCGCGATTTCGACGACCCGATTCGCGACCGCGGCCGCGACCAGTTGGAACCAGAGGTGCGCTTTGCCGCCATCTCGCGCCATCCCGCATTTCCCATCACCGTGCCCGCCTGTTTGTTCGGCGATTATCACCACGCATCCGGCACCGGCATTCTCATCACCGAGCGCATCGGGTTTGGCATGGGCGGCATAGAGCCGCATTACGATAAATGCCTGGATTACGAGCTGCCCGATGCGCTGGCGCATTACCGCGCCGTGATCACCGCCAACGCAAGCCTCGCCGGCGCGCATAAATCCGGCCATCTCGGTGAAAATCTCGGTCTGCTTTTCCCCTTCGATCCCGCCGCGGCCGCCGCCAGCGATCCCATCCGTTACGACGCCCGCCAATTACGCAACCGCATCGCCCGCATCGCCGCCTTCGCCGAAGAATTTCCGCGTCTGCTGCCCGCCAACATCGTGGCGTCAGATTTCATCGCGCAGCTCTCGGCAGAAATGCCACTCTTCCTTGAGCGCCAGGCGGAGATAAAGACCTTCCTCACCAGCGCTCCGGATCTCATCGCGCTGTGCCATTGGAACGCCAATATCGACAACGCCTGGTTCTGGCGGCGCGAAAACGGTGCGCTGCATTGCGGGCTGATGGATTGGGGCCGTGTCGGCCAGATGAACATCGCCCTCGCCCTCTGGGGCACACTGAGTGCCGCCGAGCCGGACATGCTAGATGATCAGCTCGATGCGCTGCTGTCTCTGTTTCTGCGCGAATACGAGGCACATGGCGGTCCCGCCATTCCCCTGACGCAGTTGCAGGATCACATATTCCTGTACGTTGCTACCATGGGCATGGCCTGGCTGCTCGACGCCCCGCCGATCATCCGCGCGCAAATTCCGGACCTGGCGCCTGCTCATGATCGTTTCGATATCCGCTTTAAGAAAAGCGAGGCCGCGCGCACTCAGCTGCATATGCTAACCAACGTGCTGAACCTATGGCAACGGCGTGGCTTTGTGCAGATTCTCTCCCGCCTCTAATACTGTTGGCCCGCGAGGCCGGCTGGGTACCACAGCAATATATCGTCAATCCCGCGATTCGCCGTAGAACATAATAAAAACCCGTTGCCGGGATTTTGCCCGGTTTTTTGCTGTGTTCTGCTTATATTCGCGGTTATTTGATAGAGAAACGCTACACAGTGTTATGGCCAAATGGCACATAACGCATTGATATCTCTACTGAAAAATTGGAGCGGGCGAAGGGATTCGAACCCTCGACCCCAACCTTGGCAAGGTTGTGCTCTACCCCTGAGCTACGCCCGCTCACAGCCGCTTAACGCGCGGTGGTGGCTCTTTATACAGCGCTGCCAAGGATTGCAAGCGCGTGAAACACAAAATCCCTCACGGCTGACAGTAGGGCGTGGGGCAGTGGGGTGTGACGGCGGCGCGGCGTACTATATACATACCGGAGGAAACACATACGGATTGTCAGGCATGAACACGCTCTTCAACAATGCGGCCGAAACCAGCCCCGCTGCTGCCCAAGCGGCCGCCGACCCGGTGATGGATGTCACCCAGGCCACTTTCATGGCCGAGGTGGTGGATGCCTCCCAGCAAATCCCCGTGCTGGTCGATTTCTGGGCCACCTGGTGCGGCCCCTGCAAAACCCTCACGCCCACGCTGGAGAAGGTTGTCCGCGCTCAGGGCGGGCGGGTGCGCCTGGCCAAAATCGATGTGGACCAGAACCGCGAGCTGATCGCCCAGCTCGGCCGCATGGGCCTGCCCATGCAATCGGTCCCCACCGTTGTCGCCTTCTGGCAGGGGCAGATTGCCGACACCTTCTCGGGCGCCTTGCCGGAGAGCGAGGTCAAGCGCTTCGTCGAAACGCTGCTGAAACAGGCCGGCTCCGCCCCGCCGGCGGCCGATTACATCGCCCAGGGCAAGGCGATGCTGGAAGAAGGCCAGGCCGAGCCCGCCGCCCAGTTCTTTGCCGCCGCCTTGCAGGAAGACCCTGATAAACCAGAGGCATGGGCCGGCTTTATCCGCGCATTGCTGGCCTTGGGCGATGAGGAGCAGGCGCACCAGATCCTCGCCCAGGTTCCGCCCAAGCTCGCCGAGCATGCTGAAATCGCCGGAGCCCGTTCGGCTCTGGCCCTGCTCGAAGAGGGCCGCAAGGCGCAAGGCGCGCTGGCCGGGCTCGAGTCCCGCCTGGCCGCCAACGCGGATGATTTCGAAGCCCGCTACGAGCTGGCAACGGCCATGAACGCTTCCGGCGACCGCGCCGCCGCCGCCGCCGCTCTACTGGAAATCATGCGCCGCGACCGTGCCTGGAACGAGGGTGCGGCCCGGCTGCAATTGTTAAAATTCTTCGAAGCCTGGGGCATGGACGACCCCGCCACCATGGCGGCGCGTCGCAAGCTCTCGGCACTGCTGTTCAGCTGAATGGGCGCCCCCACGCCTCGCCTGGACGATCTGCCGGAGCAATTCCCGGTCTTCCCGCTCGGCGGGGCTTTGCTGCTGCCCGGCGGCCATCTGCCGCTCAGCATTTTCGAGCCACGCTACCTCGCCATGGTCGAGGATGCGCTGGGGCAGGGGCGCTATTTCGGCATGATCCAGCCGGACAAACGCCTCGCCCGCGGTGAAACCGGCCCCGGCCTGTACCGCATCGGCTGCCTCGGCCGGATCTCTTCCTTCGCTGAGACCGATGACGGCCGCTACCTCATCACCCTCACCGGCATCATCCGCTACACCATCGCCGAAGAGATCGAGATGAACCGCGGCTACCGCCGTGTGGCCGCCGGCGTGGCCGGCTTCGCCCCCGATTTGCGCCTCCTCGACGCTATGCTGCCCTTCCCGCGCCAATACCTGCTCGATGCTTTGCGCCGCTATTTCGCCACCGCCGGGGCCGAAGCCAATTGGGACGCCATCGCCGAGATGTCGGATGCCAACCTCGTCACCTCCCTCTGCATGGCCTGCCCTTTCAGCACCGAGGAAAAACAGGCCCTCCTCGAAGCCCGCGATCTCACCGCCCGCGCCGAGGCCCTGCGTGCGCTGCTGGAAATCGACTCGCTCGGCGGCGACGTCCAGGAGCCACAGGCATGAGTTCAGACAGCACCAAAAAACCCGACCCGCGCCTGCTGGAAATGCTTGTCTGCCCGCTCACCCGCGCCCCGCTCACCTATGATGCCGTGCGCAACGAGCTGATCTCGACCAAAGCCGGCCTGGCTTTTCCCATACGTGACGGCATCCCCATCATGCTGGTGGACGAGGCGCGGCCGCTAGACCCGTGAGTGCCGCGAGCGCCGCAAGCGCGCCGCACGGCATCCGAATCCGCCACGAAATCCATCGGCTGGAACTCACCTATGAGGACGGCACCATTGTGACCATGGCCGCCGAACTGTTGCGCGTGCTTGTGCCCGTCCCGCCGCCCCCGCCCGGCCACGCCAAACCGCTCATTGCTGGCAAGCGACTCGTCCGGCTGCTCGCCGCCGAGCCGGTCGGCAATTACGCGCTGCGCCTCAAGTTTTCAGATGGCTTTGACAGCGGAATCTATTCCTGGGAGTTCTTGCGCGAACTCGGCCGGGAACAAAACATAAGATGGCGGCGTTACGTGCGCTTGCTGGAGGACGCCGGGCTGAGCCGGGATTAAAATATGGCGGATAGCGAAGTTGAGCCGGTTTTAAGTCAGGCGCGCATGCGCACCATGGCGATCATCATCGCCTCGGCTTTGTTCATGCAATCGCTCGACTCCACCATCATCTCCACTGCCTTGCCTGCGATGGCGCGCAGCTTCCACACCGCCCCTTTGCACATGAGCGTGGCGCTCACCTCCTACCTCATCTCCCTGTCCGTCTTCATCCCCGCCTCGGGCTGGGTGGCGGATCGCTACGGTGCCCGCCAGGTGTTCCGCTCCGCCATCGTGGTCTTCACCATAGGCTCCGTCTTTTGCGGTTTTGCCCCCAACCTCCCGGTGCTGGTGGCAGCCCGAATCTTCCAGGGGCTGGGTGGTGCCATGATGGTCCCTGTCGGGCGGCTGGTGTTGATGCGCTCGGTCTCGCATTCGCAGATGGTCTCGGCCATGGCCTGGCTCACCATGCCCGCCCTCATCGGCCCGGTTATCGGGCCGCCGCTCGGTGGCCTCATCGTCTCCTACACCAGCTGGCGCTGGGTGTTCGATATCAACGTCCCGGTTGGCATCATCGGCGCCATCGCCGTCACGCTCTACATTCCGGACATGCGGGAAGAGGGCAGGGGCGGACGGCTCGACCTGCGCGGCCTCATTCTATCAGGCCTCGCCATGGCCCTGCTCATGGCCGCGTTCGAAACCACGGGGCGCGACCTCGTGCCCGCCAGCTGGACCCTCGCCGCCTACACCGCCGGTTTCAGCGCCTGCGCGTTCTACTGGTGGCATGCCAAACACACAGATCACCCAGTGCTGGACCTCACCCTCTTCGCCATCCCCAGCTTCGCCATCCCGGCTTTGGCAGGCTCGCTCTTCCGCATTGCCGTCGGTGCACTGCCCTTCCTGCTGCCGCTCATGCTGCAGCTCAATTTCGGCTTCACGCCCTTGGCCAGCGGCCTCGTCACCTTCACCGCCGCGGCCGGCGCCATGTTCATGAAGCCCGCCGCCCCGCCGCTGCTCGCCCGCTTCGGCTTCCGCACCATCCTCGTCTGGAACGGGGCGGCGGCCGCCATCGCCATGAGCCTCTGCGCCGCTTTCGAGCCAAGCTGGCCGTCACTCGTCATGAACCTCATCCTCTTCGTCGGAGGCTTCCTCCGTTCCCTGCAATTCACCGCGCTCAACGTCATCGCCTATGGCGATATCCCCCGCGCCCGCATGTCCGCCGCCACCAGCCTCTACTCCACCATCCAGCAACTATCCCTCACCCTCGGCATCGTCATCGGTGCAGCCACACTCGACCTCTCAATGAAACTCCTGCACCACCCCATCGCCATAAAAGCCGACTATGCTTTGGCCTTCATCACCGTCAGCACCATAGCCCTCCTCGCCAGCCCCTTCTGCGCCCACCTCTCCCGCAACGCAGGCGAGGCCATGAGCGGGCATCATGAGACGGGGGCATAATTCTGAGACCGTCCTCCCAAGGGGCTTTGTCCCCTGGATCCCTTGGAGGACGGTCTCCGAACAAGCCCCACTCTCAATGCCCCGCCCAGCTCATGCCCGTAAAACGGGTTATGGCGAGTCAGCTGGCGGTGGTTTTCGAGCACCGGAGCGGAGCGTACCCTTGTACGTGAGCACCCCCACTTTCGCGAGGGCAGGCTTACGCAGAAAACCGCCGCCAGATGGCCGCCAGAACCCGTCTTACACGTCGAAGGTTAGGTTTTGGGGCCAGGTGGGCTCCGTCATGGCACGCGGCATGTGGATCCCGCATTCCGTCTTGGCCTGGCCCGCCCAGCGGCCGGAGCGCCGGTCCTGGCCCGGCAGCGGCTTGGCTGTACACATGGCGCAGCCGATAGAGGTATACCCCTGTTCCTGCAGCGGATGGCGCGGCAGGTCATGCGCCTCGAAATAAGCATCGAGCTGCTCATCGCTCCAATAGGCCAGCGGGTTGACGGTGATGCGCCCATCCGCCCCGGTTTCCACCGCCTGCATATTGGCCCGCGTGCCGGCCTGGCTGCGCTTGCGCCCGGTAATCCAGGCCTCGAAATTAACCAGCGCATCATCCAGCGGATTGGTCTTGCGGATGGCGCAGCAAAGGTCGGTATCCTTCTGCCACAGCCGCCCATCGGGGTCATAAGCCGCCAGCTGCGCGCCGGAGGGTTTTATCACCCGCACATCGGTCAGCCCGAGCTTCGCCACCAATGCGTCGCGATAGGCCAAAGTCTCGGGGAAGAGCTTGCCGGTATCCAAAAAGATGATGGGCAGGCTAGGGTCGATCGTCGCCACCATATGCAGCAAAATTGCAGATTCCGTGCCGAAGGACGAGACCAGCGCAACCCGCCCGGCAAAGTCGCGGGTGATGGCATTGGCCAGAATGGTTTCCGCCTCGGCCAAGGGAGAGGGGGCCAAGGGAGAGGGGGCCAAGGGAGAGGGGGCCAAGGGAGCGGGGTGAGTGACATTATCGAGCATGATGGAATTGTCCTGAGACGAAGACATGAACATGGGAATTACTCTGCTTTGGAGCGGGCCGCTTCGGGGGAGGGGAGCCAACAGCGCTCCCGCACCATGGCTTCTATGCGTTTTGCCGCCTCGGCCATCGGCAGGTTTTCGGCCCGCCAACCCTGACGCAAGGCGGCCACTTCAGCGACCCGCTCCGCCCAGGCCGCTGGAAACAACACCTCCAGCGCCCGGCGAATGACGCCGGCCAGCCCGGGCGCCGCGCCGCCAGTTGAAACTGTCAGCAGCAAATCCCCGCGGCGCACTTCGGCCACCGCATGAAAATCGCAAAGTGCGGGCACATCCTCGACATTCACCAGCACGCCCGCTGCCCGTGCCGCCGTCGCCAGCTTTTCGGCCGGCCCCAGGTCCAGCCCGGCGATATACAGCAGGTTCAGCCCCGCAAGCGCCGTCGCATCGGCCGCAACCACAACCGGCTCAGCCCCGCCGGCGCGCAGTGCCGCAAGGCGCCGGGCAGCAGGCGCACCGCCACCGGCCAGGCCGATGCGAACGCGATCAGGAGTGAAAACCAGCGGAATCATAACCCTCAACAAGAGGTTTTTTTCGTCCGTTGCAATGCAAGGGCAATAATAAAAATTTTCTCCTGTATGCCGGTTCCGGCGGACAATTTTTTTGTCCCAGGAGCTGGTTTGCTGCCAAGCACAACCGCCCTTTTCCTAGCGATTTTCTAGATATTTAGAGCTTCAGGTGTCGCTGGCGGACAGATCCATACAGAAAACAGTTCCCCGCGGCCCCGTCGATTCCAGCACCAGATCGCCGCCATGCGCGCGGATCAAATCCCGCGCGATGGCCAGCCCCAGCCCCGTACCGCCATAGCGGCCCGAGCTGGTAAACGGCTTGAACAGATTATCCTGCACCCGCAAAGGCAGGCCCGGTCCGTCGTCGGACACACGCATTTGCGTCACCGCCCCGTCGCGCTCGGTTGCCAGGCTTATCGACTTGGCCCCGGCTTCGGCCGCGTTCTTCATCAAATTCACCAGCACGCGATAGATTTGTGAACGGTCCAGCGGCAGCACCAGTTCCAGCGGCACCTCGTTAATAAACCGCACATCCGGGTTCAGCGGCCGCACCATCGAGATTGCCTCATCGGTGAGTTCGCTCAACTGCACGGCGGTACGGGTAACCGGCGGCGGCCCCTCGCGGGCAAAATCCACGGTCCTGGTCACCATCTGGGCGGCACGTTCCACCGCCGGGATCAACGTGCGGGTGGCGCGCTGCACGGTCGGGTCATTCACGCTCTGCAGCCGGTCCGCCACGAGCAAAGCGGTTGAGAGAATGTTGCGCAGGTCATGGCTGATCTTGGCAACGGATGTGCCCACAGCCGCGAGCCGCGCATTGCGCCACAATGCAGCGCGCATGTCTTCCTGCATGATTTTAAGCTCGCGCGCGGCGGTGGAAATATCATCCTCCGGCCGCGCCGCGAGCCAAGCCAGGTCCGAGGCCTCGTCCTGCTCGGGGTCCTCACGGAAATTGATGATGCTGGTGGTAATCACCCGCATCGGCCGCACCAGCAGCCTGTCCAGCACCGCGAACACCAGCAGCCCGGTCACAAGTGCCACGATCACCGTCAGGGTGAACACATGCGCCGCATCGCTGCGCAGTTCCTGCGTCAGCGGCCCGGCATCCGCCACCACCTCCACCACCGCCCCCTGCTCCAGCGGCGAGGGGGCGCGGATATCCACCGAGGGGCTGCCTTGCCCGGCAATGCGCAGCAGCGCCTGCCAGGTGCCATAACCCACGCCTTCATAGGCGATGTCGATCGTGTGTGGCGGAACGGGGGGCATGCTGTCGGCCTGCAGCACCAGCGCCGGCTGGTCCGGCGCCTGGTAGCTGATGCGCGCAACCCCCGCATATTGCAGCATACGGTCGCGCATATCCGGGGTCACCTCGGTGCCGGTCTCGGCCATCGTGTACATCAACAGCTGGGCATGGGTCACGCGCTCCCACATCCAGTCATTGCGCAGTTGCCCCAGCCCCGGCAGCAGCACCATCAGCTCGATGGCCAGAATCACCGCCACGGTGAGCCATAGCACCCGGCCCGAGAGCGAATCGCCGAACAGATCGAAACGCCGGCGGCCGGGGCGGCGGGCCGGACTCATGCGAAATGACTCATGCGAAGTGCCTCATGCCAGGCACCTCATGCCATCTGCAGGGCCGCATCCGCCGCGTCCCGCCCGGCGGCGAACAGATCGTCGAGAAATCCCTTCTCGGTATTCATCTTGGAGCTGAGCGGATGGCGCGCCAGCGCCGCATCGGCGGAAATATCCAGCAATTTGGTCTGGCGCGGCAGCAGTGAGAGCTCGGCCTCCAGCGGCGCCTGAAACGCAATCTCATGCAGCCGGTGTACGATATCGGCGGTGCTGGTCGGCACGCCCGGGCGTACGCGCGGCTGGGCGCGGATCAGGATCAGCCGGTCCGGCTTGGGGGACAGCACCGGCGCCAGCGGCGGGTTGCAGCTATAGCCGCCGTCCCAATAATGCCGGCTGTTGATCTCCACGGCGGGGAACATCATCGGGATACAGGCCGAGGCCAGCAGATGCCGTACCCCGACCTCATGATTGGTGAAAACTTTTGCCGCACCCGTTTCAACATCCGTGGCGCCCACATAAAGCCTGGCCGCTGCCGGGTTGCGCAGCGCCTCCACATCGATCAGCTCTTTGAGCACCGGCGCCAGTGGGTTTTGTCCCATCGGGTTGAGCTGGCCGGGGCTGAACATGCGCAACGCATTGGTAAACCCGGTCATCGCCAGCTCGTTGCCGAACTCCATCCCCTTGCCCCACATCCAGTCGAGCGGGGAGGCCGGCATGCCTGTGTTCATGCTGATATTGAAAATATGCGCCGCCGCGATCCGCTCCCATAGCAGTGCCATCGCCTTGCGCGCGCCTTCAGCGCCGCCATGCAACTGGCCCTGCACCGCCATGGCCGCGATCATCGCGCCGGACGACACGCCGGTGATCGCGGACAACACCAGCCCCGATTCGAGCAGCCGGTCCATCGCCCCCCAGGTGAAGGCGCCATGCGCGCCGCCGCCCTGCAACGCCAGCACAATTCGGGGGGAAGAGACGGGTAAAACCATAGGCTTAAGCTGCGCCTTGTTGCGGTGCAGAGCAAGCGGTTCAGGCCGGGTGCGGAAGCGGGGACGAAAGCGGGGGCGGAAAATGCAGCGCCGCCGCAATACGGTTCCAGGCGTTGATCGTGGCAATCGCGATGGTCAGCTGCTCGATTTCGGAGCCGGAAAACGGTATTCCATCCACCGGCCGGTCCGCGGCGGTAAAATGACTATACCCCAGCAGCGTCAGCCGTTCGGCATAGTCAAACGCCGCGCACTCACGTTCGGAAAACCCGCCGGCATCGCGCCAGGCCGCCACCAGCCCCAGTTTGCCCTCGTCGACTCCGAGCTTGCGCGCCAGATTCAAATGAAACTGCAGGCAAAAGGCGCAGCCATTGATCTGGCTCACCCGAATTTTCAGCAATTCGACCAGCTCCTTCTCTAAACCCCGCGCCGTGGCCGCCGCACTCATCTGCCGCATCGCCGCCACCACATCCGTCTGGCTTTTGGCGAAATCCTCAAATAACATCGCGTACTCCTGTTATTATGCTGCTTAGTTAGCGGGCAGTTTCATCACAGCAGGGCAGGGTGGCCAAGCCGTACCCGCCTCCATCCATTGACGCCGCGGCCTTCCCCCGCCTATACCGCGCCATCGTGCCCGGCCGGCGACGGCCTGGGCCAATAGTCTTTTGTTTTTTATCTGCCGGAGTGAATAGCGTGAAACGGACTTATCAACCTTCTAAAATCGTCCGCAAGCGCCGGCATGGTTTCCGCGCCCGCATGGCAACCGTTGGCGGCCGCAAGGTGCTGTCCAACCGCCGCGCCAAGGGCCGCGCCAAGCTCTCCGCCTGATTTTGCGCCCGCTGCGCCGGGACGAGGAAACATGCCGCAGCTTCTACCCGGGCGCCTGAAGCGGCGGTCTGACTTCCTCCGCCTCGCGGCATCGGGAAGAAAGATCGTCAGAACCGGCTTCGTGCTGCAGGCGTTGAAAGACGTATCCGCTTCGGATTCAACATCCGTCGCACCAGTGCGATTGGGCTTCACCGCCACCAAAAAACTCGGCAATGCCGTCATCCGTAACCGTGCCAAGCGCCGGCTGCGGGAGGCGGCACGTCTGGTTCTGGCCGAACGCAACGCGCAGGGTATGGAGCTGGTGCTGATCGGCCGCCGTGAAACCGGCAGCATGGATTTCGCCAAACTGCGCCAGAACCTGGCCCAGGCCCTGGATGAGGCGCTGCATGAGGTATCTACATGAGCCCCGCCGCCTATATGCTTTCGGGCGCGGTACGGGTGTATCAGCTGACCTTGCGCCCCGTGATCGGTGCCAATTGCCGGTTCGAGCCTTCCTGCAGCACCTATGCGCGCGAGGCTCTAGCCACCCACGGCGCCTTGCGCGGCAGCCGGCTGGCCGCCACACGCATTCTGCGTTGCCACCCATTCAACCCGGGCGGTTACGACCCGGTCCCTTTAATCACGCCCCCAAAAGCTAAGGACTACTGATTTTCATGGACCAGAAGCGCCTGCTCCTCGCCCTCTTGTTTTCCTTCGCTGTTCTGGGGGTCTTCACCTTCGTCCAGGACAAGTTCCTGCCGCATCCGCAGCACCAGGCGGCCCCCGCCACGCAGGCGGCTGTCGATAACGGCACCCCCGCCGGCACGGGGGCCGGCAACCAAACCGCCTCCACCAGCACCGCCGCCCCGCCGGCCGGCCCCCGCCTCACCGTCGATGCCCCGCTGATGCAGGGCAGCGTCGGCCTCACCGGCGCGGTTTTCGACGACATTACGCTGACCGCCTATCATGAGACCGTGGCGAAAGACTCGCCCCTCGTGCAGATCATGGGCCGCCGCGGCGGACCCACCCCCACCTATGCGCAGTTCGGCTGGAGTGCCGCCGCCGGCATCAAAGTCCCTTCGGATGCCACGCTTTGGACCACCTCCGCGGCCTCGCTCACGCCCTCCTCGCCGGTCACCCTCTCCTGGGACAACGGCCAGGGCCTGATTTTCCAGCTGCTGCTCTCGGTTGACGACAAATACATGTTCACCGTGCGCCAGAACGTGCTCAACCATGGCACCGCGCCGGTTTCCCTCTTCCCCTGGTCGCGCGTGGTGCGCGACTACAAGCCGGTCGACAAACAGACCAGCTGGGTGCTGTTCGACGGCCCGCTCGGCGTGTTCAACGGCACGCTGAAGCAGGAATCCTACAAGAGCCTCAAAGGTGACGGTGCCCAGGCTCCGGGCGGTGTCGCTTTCCAGGCCGCCGGCCCCGGCGGCTGGGCAGGTGTGACCGATAAATACTGGCTTGCCGCCGTGGCGCCCGACCAATCCGCCGCCATGAACGCCTCCATGACCTATGGTACGGTGAATGACGGCGACGGCAGCGCCTATCAGACCAGCTTCATCGCCGCCAATCCGGTCGTCGCTGCTCCGGGCGGCGAAGCCGGCTTCACCTCGCATCTCTTCACCGGCGCGAAGGTGGTTAAAATTCTGGATGGGTACCAGAACCAGTACGGCATCCCGAACCTCTATAAGGCGGTCGATTTCGGTCATCTCTATATTCTAACCAAGCCGATCTTCTACGCGCTGGATTATCTGAACAGTCTCACCGGCAATTTCGGCCTGGCCATCCTCATCTTCACCGTGGGCGTCAAACTGCTGTTCTTCCCGCTCGCCAGCTATTCCTACCGCTCCATGGCGCGGATGAAGAACGTGCAGCCGAAAATCAAAGCCCTGAAGGAGAAGCACGCCGACGATAATCTCGCTTTGCAGCAGGCCACGATGGCACTGTACAAGGAAGAGAAGATCAACCCGGCTTCAGGCTGCCTGCCCATGCTGGTGCAGATCCCCGTGTTCTTCTCGCTCTACAAGGTCATCTTCATCACCATAGAGATGCGCCAGGCACCCTTCTACGGCTGGATCCACGATCTCTCGGCCCCAGACCCGACCAACCTCTTCAACCTGTTCGGGCTCATTCCCTTCGACCCGACAGCGATCTCCCCGATCCTGCAAGTCGGCCTGCTGCCGATTATCATGGGTTGCACCATGTTCATGCAGCAGAAGCTAAATCCGGCGCCGGCCGATCCGGCTCAGGCGCGCATGTTCCAGTTCATGCCGCTGATGTTCACCTTCATGCTGGCGCGTTCTCCGGCCGGGCTGGTACTGTACTGGGCCTGGAACAACACTCTTTCTGTGGGGCAGCAATGGCTGATCATGCGCCAGGCGGCGGCGAAGATGAAGACGAAGACAACAACACCGGCCACGGCGGCGCCGAGAGCGGACAAGGCCTGAATTTTGCCGGATCTGGAACGTCGCCGGAACAGTTGGAGGCGGGGCGTAAGCTCTTTGCGAGTCCTTGCGAATTTTTCTACGCAGCGCAGACTCTCGAAGGCCTACCCCCACCGCGAGGTACCGAAATTGCCTTCGCCGGACGGTCCAACGTGGGCAAATCCTCGCTCCTCAATGCACTGACGGGCCGTAAAGCGCTGGCGCGCGTGTCGCACCAGCCCGGGCGGACGCGCCAGCTGAACTTCTTTGAGTGCCAGAACGCGCCTTTGGTGTTGGTGGACATGCCCGGCTACGGCTATGCCGAGGCCCCGCAAGCCGTAAAGCGCGACTGGCAGGGGCTGATGCTCGACTATCTGCGCGGCCGCCCGAACCTGAGCCGGGTGTTCCTGCTGCTGGACGCGCGTGTGGAAATTAAAACCTCGGACGAAACCGTGATGGAGCTGCTCGACCAATCGGCCGTATCCTACCAGCTGGTGCTGACCAAGGCCGATGACGTGAAACCCAATGCGCTCAAGCGCAAGCAGGATGAGGTCGTGGCTCTGGCTGGGAAGCATCCGGCGGCGTTTAGCGAGGTGATCACCACTTCCAGCCAGAAGATGACGGGGATTGATGATCTGCGGGCCGTTATTGCGGGGTTTATTTAAGTAAGCTGGAAGGGCTCTGCCCTGCACCCGCTGGGGCCTGAGGCCTCAGTTTGGCTGTGGCCCGGCCTTCGATTGTGCCGTTGTGTGCGGGCTTGCGAGTTGGGATTGTCTCACGCTAATCGGCGGAAATGACCACGTTTACGCCTCGCTTCGATCCGCGGAGATATCCTCGCGCAGATTTCTACGTCGCAAATGGTAGGCTACGCGCGCTGGCCGAGGTGCTGTTGCGCCTACAATTCCTTGCATTATCGCGTAAAAAAATTCGACGCCGGCCATTGGGGTGGCACGGGCACTGGCCGTACTTTGCCGAGCGGGCGATCTATTGCAACGGACACCAAATGCGCCGCTGGGAAAGCCTGTTTGCATCCAGGCGGGCATTAACCAAAATTCGAGGGGTATCGATAGGCCCGCGTCCATAGGCCCGCTTCGTAGGTCCATATCCATTAGCCGGGGGTTAGTTCACTTCTCCGCGCTTTCATGGCAAGGAGCCCGCATGAGCACCGATACTTTGAAAGCCGCCGCGCATGAAGCGCATATCGTCGCCAAAGCGCTCCCCTATCTGCGCCGCTACGCCGGTGCCACCATCGTGGTGAAATACGGCGGGCACGCCATGGAAGGCATGCTCGCCAGTGAGTTCGGCCGCGATATTGCTCTGCTAAAGCAGGTCGGCATTAACCCCGTCATCGTCCACGGCGGCGGGCCGCAAATCAATGCCATGCTAAAGCGCCTTGATATTAAAAGTAAATTTATAGACGGCCTGCGCGTGACCGATGAAGCCATGGTCGAGATCGTCGAAATGGTTTTATCCGGTTCTGTCAACAAGCAGGTCGCCGGGCTCATCAACAAGGCCGGCGCGCTGGCCGTTGGGATTTCAGGAAAAGACGGTGGGCTGATCCGCGCCCGCAAACTTCGCCGCACCTATATAGACCCCGATTCTAACATCGAGGAATTGCTGGATCTCGGGCATGTCGGCGAGCCGGTGTTTATCGACACCCGGGTCATCCACGCCCTTACCGGCGCAGGGTTGATCCCGGTCATCGCCCCGGTCGGCACCGGTGACGACGGCGAGACCTATAACATCAACGCCGACACTGCGGCCGGTGCCATCGCCGGCGCGCTCAACGCCCAGCGCCTGTTGATGTTGACCGACGTTCCAGGTGTTTTGAATAAAGACAAAGAGTTGCTGAGCGATCTCACCATGGCGCAGGTCCACGAGCTGATCGCCGATGGCACCATTTCCGGCGGCATGATCCCGAAAGTGGAAACCTGCATGGAGGCCGTGACGCTCGGGGTGAAGGGTGCGACCATCCTCGACGGCACCGTGCCGCATGCGCTGCTGCTGGAACTCTTCACCGAAGGCGGCATCGGGACGATGATCCATAAGTAACCGGGTCCATAAGTAATATGATGATTAGGTGAAGACGGGATCAGAACCGCTTGCCCGCCGCGCCGCACTTCACTTAAAGGCTCCGGCGAAAGGCTGCGACGAAAGCGGGGGTTATGTTAGACCCGCCGTGCAACCGTTGCCGAGGGAGCCCTCTCCATTTCTGGCGTTACCACTAAAAGGATTGGGCCACTAACAGGATTGGCGAACTGGCGCTCAGTGCGAAATTGCGCGAGATTGGCCATGAAGAGGGCGAGACGCCCGCAGTGCCGCGCAACACGAGGTGGCTCAATAAATGGCTGATGTTACGATATATTTTAACCCCAAATGCGGTACGGCCCGCAATGCCTTGGCGTTCATACGGGAAGCCGGGATCGAACCTGAGATCATTGATTATATGAAAAACCCGCCCAGCCGGCCCCAGCTGGCAAAACTCGCCAAGCTCACTGGTGGTGCCGCGCCGCTGCTGCGCGAGAAAGAACCGCTCGCCACCGAACTGGGGCTGAAGGGCGCTTCCGATAGCGCGATATTGGACGCTATCGCGGCAAACCCGATCCTGCTCAACCGCCCGGTGGTGGTAACGCCCAAAGGTGCGAAATCCTGCCGCCCGGCCGAGCTGGTGAAAGACCTGCTCTGATGTTCGTCGTCATCTTCCGCGCCACGGTGGGGGAGATGGATGATTATGTGCAAACCGCCGCCACCTTACGTGAGATGGCGCTGCGCGACTTCGGGTGCCTGGAATTCTGTGCCGTGGCCGAAGGCGATCAGGAAATCGCACTTTCTTACTGGCCGGACCTCGCTTCGATTACGGCATGGAAGACGCAAACCGACCATCTAGCCGCGCAAAACCAGGTGCTTAAGCGGGGACATAAGCGCTGGTATTCCAGCTACCATGTGCAGGTGGCACGGATTGAGCGCGCGTATTCATCTCCCAAGGCTGTTCAATAGCGTCGGCAGGCCGGGCCGCGGCGAAGAGCTCGGCAATTTGCGCGGCACAGACCAGGGCCATGCAGAGGCAGCCGAACAGCGAGGCCAGGCCAGTGATAATGGTGATGTCGAACATTGTGTGGCTTCCTTTCAAAATTTCAGAACAGGCTCATCTGTGTGGCACTCGCCTTGGCGCTGGGGGCGGCGAACTGGCTGCAATCCAGGCTCGCGGCGCCGTCCTCCAGCCCGAGCTGTTTTACGGCGCGGGTAAAACGCTGGTGCAGCATCGCGGCATAGGGGCCGGAGCCTGCAAAACGTGAGTGGAAATCCGGGTCGTTGAGCTTTCCCCCGCGGCTTTGGCGGATCAGGCTCAGCACATGGGCGGCGCGGTCGGGCAGATGTTTCTCCAGCCAATCGCTAAACAGCGGCGCTAGCTCATGCGGCAGGCGGACCAGAATCGTATGCGCGCTCTGCGCCCCGGCCGCGGCGGCGTGCTCCAGAATGCTCTCCAGCTCGGCATCATTCACGCCCGGGATCATCGGCGAGGCCAACACCCCCACTGGAATCCCGGCTGCCCGCAGCTCCCGCACCGCGGCCAGGCGCCGGGCGGGGGAGGCAGCGCGGGGTTCCAGCGACCGGGCCAGCACAGGGTCGAGCGTGGTGATGGAAATATGCACTTTGGCCAGGTTTTTCGCGGCCATGCGCGATAAAATATCCACATCGCGCAGCACGCCGGCGGATTTGGTGACGATGCCGACCGGGTTACCGAAACGCTCCAGAACTTCCAGCACCGAGCGGGTGATGGAAAGCGTGCGCTCGACCGGCTGATAGGGGTCGGTATTGGAGCCGAGCACGATAACGCTGGGCTTATAGCTGGATTTCGCCAGCTCCTTTTCCAGCAATTTGGCCGCCTCCGGCTTGAAGACGATTTTGGTCTCGAAATCCAACCCCGCAGAGAAGCCAAGATAGGCATGGCTGGGGCGGGCAAAACAATAGATGCAGCCATGCTCGCAGCCCCGGTAGGGATTCACACTCTGGCTGAAGGGCAGGTCCGGGCTATCGTTGCGGGCGATGATGCTGCGGGTGTTGTCGCGGATCAGCGTCGTCTGCGGCCGGGATTGCTCCTCCTCGGCCAGATCCCAGCCATCATCGAAGGCTTCCACCCGCGCTGCCTCGAAGCGGTTGGGCGGATTGACGGCAGTACCGCGCCCCTTAATGGCGCCCGGCACATCTCTGGTCTTGACCTGCACTCGTGAAACTGCTGACATGTTCACGCTCCGTTCTCGCCTTGATTAAGGGCAAAGCCGGGCTGGATGTCAAGAACAAAATGAGAACATTATGCATAGATATAAATAGCGGCGGCAAAGTGTACCACTGAACCGGCTGATTTGCGTCTTTTATGGCGGCGCAAAAGTGTACCGGTCCTGCTAGGCCGATTGATGCCCTTGACGGGCATTGATTGGCTGGAAGGAT
>JAMFRU010000050.1 GCA_026224875.1 Acidocella sp. | reverse complement strand
GCTGAATGGCTGCTTGCGATTGCACTTATTGGGAATGACGGGCTTTGTACCTCGTTTTTTCAGAGACTTCCGAAGTTTGGCACTGTCATAGGCTTTGTCGGTAAGGAATTTCTTGGCCTTCTTGGTCCTTTGGATCAACGGTTCGGCAATTGGGCGGTCATGCGCCTCACCGCCCGTTAGGGTGAGGGAAAGAAGACGTCCTTTAGCATCTGCAATTGCATGGATTTTCGTATTGCGCCCGCCTCGCGACCGACCAATCGCCTGATTTTGCTCCCCCCTTTCCGCCCGATGCCGAGCGGTGCGCCTTAATGTGAGTAGAATCAATCATTTGCGTGTCAGTCGATCTTCCGCGCCGGGCGAGTTCTTCGAATAACCTCTCCCAAACCCCACGCTCGGCCCAGCGTACAAACCGATTATAGATCGTCGTCGGCGGGCCATATTCCGGTGGGCAGCCGCACCAACGGGAGCCGCTTTTCAACACATGCAAAATGCCGCTCAGCACGCGCCGGTCGTCAACACGCTTCTTGCCGCGAACATCAGTCGGCAAAAACGGCTCGATCTTCGCCCATTGTTCGTCCGATAGCCAAAACAAGTTCCGGCGCATGTATCCCTCCCGAATCGGGAGATGCGAATCATCCAATAATTGAAATAGCAAGAGGTTTATTGGGTTTTGGTCCTAGTTAACGGACATTAACCAGCAGCTAGCCGGCGGCTCGTGTCGATTCAGGCTGCCGGGCGTTGCTGAACCGGATGTTCGCTCACAATGCCCCATGCTCCGGGTCGTCAAGCCGCAAATCTTGCAGCAAAGTGTGCCGGCAATTGCCGGCGCGCTTTAACGCGTGGATAGGGCATTTCCAGGATCGGCTCGTCTGGCGTTGTGCGCTCGTCCCAATTGGCGAAATTCATCCTGTCGACATTGTCGACGAAGCTTTCGGCCTGCACACCTTCCGCCAACAATAGCTCGTGGCTGGCCAGCTCCACATGGTAGTAGCTGAAGCACTCGGGCACATTATGTTCGCGGAAAATGCTGGTGCCGTTCACCAGCGCGTTGGCCTGGATCAGCACATCGTCCATGAAGATGGCGTGGTCGGGTGAGAGCAGCAGGTCGCGTGCCGGCAGATTGCTGCCCAGCGCGCCGGCGCTGATGCGGATGGGTAGCACACGCATCTTGTCGGCGAAGCGCGTCGCGACATGCGAGCGCCCGAGCCAGCGCACCGGAAGCGGGCCGTTGGCGGTTTCCACCAGCATGCCCGCGCGCAAATCCTCCACCGCCACTTTGCCTTGCGGCGTGGCGATGCGGGTGCCGGGATAGAAGCACAAAACGACATCCGTGCCGCCGGAGGTGTTGCTGCTCAGCGTGAATTCGGCGCTCGTGAAACCGCCCGCGAGGTCGAGCGTCAGCGCTTCCGGCGACGTGCCGCTGCTGCCATCCAGCACCAGCGTGCCGGCGGCGTAGCTTGCGCTGGCGGCCGTGAAGCCGTCGATGATTAGCGTGTCGCCGGCGCCAAAGCCCGTGATTGTGCCGTTGAACTGTGTTGCGTCACCGAGTTCGATCGTATTGCCCGTGCCAGCGAGGCTGATCGTCTGGCTGGCGGCGACAGAGCCGTCAAAGACCATGTCCGACGGGTCGTCGATGACGAGGCCGGCACCGGTAAGCGCGCTGGCAAAGGTGAGGCTGGTGCCGCCGGCAATGTCGATGGTGCCGCTGTTGAGCACGGCACCGAAGAGGCTGCCGCTGAGTGTCACCTGCGCGCCGGCCAAAATATCCGTACTGGTGAAGCCGGTAAAGCTGCTGCCGAGGTCGAGGGATGCGCCAGTGCCGAATTCCAGCACATCCGCCGCGGCGGCGCTGGCGATGACGGCGCCGGTGAATTGCGCCCCGGACTCGACGATGAGTGTACCGGCCGCCGTGCCGAACAAGACCGCATCCGCCCCGCCGCTGCCTATGATGCGGCCGGCATTGAACAGCGTGCCGCCATTCAGGTACACGCCGGCGCCCCCCGTGCCATCCGCGCCCGGCCCGCCGTCATACGCGCCGGCGCCGCCCGTCCCCGCCGCGCCGCCGGCAATCGTGCCTGTATTCGTCAGTATGTCGCCGGTAACCGCCGTGAGGCCGGCGCCCCCGTTGCCGCCCAGCCCGCCGCCGAAATATGATCCCCCGCCGCCATTGCTGCCCGCGCCGCCCATGACGAGGCCGCTATTGGTCAGAGTCACGCCGCCAAGAAGCACCATGCCGGTACCGCCGGCGCCACCAGCGCCGCCGCGTCCGAAATCGTGGAAGTTGCCCGAATACGCGCCGCCGCCGGCACCGCCGGCAATCGTCTCGCCATTGGTAATGGTTTCATTGGCAGCGCCGCTCAGCCCGGCGCCGCCGGTGCCGCCGGCTCCCGAGCTTGTTTCGCTGGTATTGCCGCCATGCCCGCCGGTACCGCCGGTGACGAGACCGGTATTATTGAATGTGCCGCCGGCGAGATTGTCCAGCGCATCGCCGCCTGTGCCGCCGGGTCCGCCGGTGTACGGCGCGTTCTGGCCCGCGCCGCCGGTGCCGCCGGTCAGTGTGCCCTGGTTATCCAGCGTGTCGGCCGCGCCGCCCTTCACCGCGGCGCCACCCGTGCCCCCGGCAGTGCCATCCTGTTGACTGGTGATGGCATTAAAATAGCCGGTGCTGCCCGTAACAGCGCCGCTGCCGGTGATGGACAGCGGGCTGGCATAAGGTGACGCGGCATTGTCCAATGTGAAGCCGGTTGTAACAGCGGTACTGAGCGTGTTCAGCGGAATGGCGGGGGTGAGCGTGGTGCTAGTGCCATCCGTCGTGAACAACACGTGCTGGCCGGCCATCAAAGAGATGTTCAGCGTTTCGGTGGTTGCACCGTTCGAGAGTTCAAGCCCAGTGCCGGGGACGTAGAACGCGCTGGTGGCGGCAAAGCCGGTCATCACCAGCGTATCGCCGAGCCCAAAGCCGGTGACTGTCTGGCCGGCGGCCAAAGCGGTGATGCCGGCTTCGGCGAAGGTCAGCATGCCGAAAGCGATGGCCGGCGCGGTGGTGATGGTTTCGCTGGTGCCATCCGAGGCGAGGAACAAATCTGTCGCTCCAGAGATGTTCAATGTTTCGCTGCTGGTGCCATTGCCCAGCACCAGTGTCGCCCCGAGCGTTTCGGACGTCGCGGTGAAGCCGGTGAGCAGCAGCGTGTCGCCGGTGCTAAAGCCGGTGATCGCCTGGCCGCTCGCGAGTGCTGACGCGCCGCCTTCGATCAAAGTGACACCGCCAAAGGCCACGGTCGGCGCGCTGGTGATGGTCTCATTGCCGCCACTGCTGGAAAGGACAAAATTCGTCCCGCTGGTAAAGCTCAGCGTTTCGCTGCCGGCGCCGTTGCCAAGCACCAGCGATGTGCCGATGGTCTCCGAACTGGCGGTGAAACCGGTCAACACCAGCGTGTCATTGGTACCGAAACCGTTGATCGTCTGGCCCCCGGCCAAAGCTGCCGTGCCGCCTGCGAGCAGCGTGACAGCACCGAACGTAAGTGTCGGCGCATCGATGATGCTGTCGTTGCCGCCGCCGTCAATCAGATCGAAATCGACCGAGCCGGTGAAATTCAGTGTCTCGCTGATCCCGCCCTGGCCGAGGATCAGTGAAGTGCCGAGCGTTTCCGACGTGGCGGTGAAACCGGTGAGCACCAGCATGTCACTTGTGCCAAAGCCGGTGAAGCTCTGCCCGGTGGCGAGGGCTGCCGTACCTTCGGAAATCTGCGTAATGCCGTCGAAGATCAATCTGGAGCTGTCGCTGATTGTGCTGCTGCCACCGCTGCTGACCACGGCAAAATCGATAACGCCTGGAATATCCAGCGTGGTGTAGGTGCCGGCACTGCCAAGAACCAGATCTGACCCCAGCGTTTCCGAGGTTGCGGCAAAGCCGGTGAGGATGAATGCGTCGGCGGCGGTGAAGCCGCTGATCGTCGGCCCATTCGCGAGGTTGGTGGTGCTGCCGGACAGCGTCCAGGACGCGCCGCTGGCAAAGGAGAACTGCGCAAAATTCTGGAACTGCGTGCCGAGCCCGGTAAATGCGGTGCTGGAGGTGCCGGCAAGCTCCAGCACATCCGCTACGGCGCTGTTGGCAACGATATTGCCGATGAAGATGGCGCCGGGGTCGATGATGAGGGTAGAGGCGAGCGCGCCGAAGGTGATGGCGTTGCCACTGGCGCCGGCGGCGCCATGAGTGTTGGAATGGATGCCATACAAGGCGCCGCCGCCGCCGCCCGCGCCGCCGCTGATGGTGCCGGCATTGGTGAGGACGGCGCCGGAGAGATAGACGCCCGCCCCGCCCGTACCGCCGGCGCCCGCCCCATAAAACAAGCCTCTGTTGATATTATAACCGCCGCCGCCGCCGGTGCCGCCAGCGCCGCCAATAATCACCCCGGTGTTGACGATGATATCGACCGGCCCCGCCGTGAGTCCCGTGCCGCCATTGCCGCCATTGCCGCCGGGCCCGCCATGCGTGCCGCTGATCGTGCCCCTGCCGCCTGTGCCGCCTGTGCCGCCTGTGACGGTGGCATGGTTGACGATCTCTCCGGGAAAAGTGAGACCGGCACCATTGCCGCCGGTCCCGCCAACGGCACCCGTGCCGCCTGCGGCGCCCGTAGCGCCGATGGTGTTGGCGGTGATGGTGCTGACACCGACAATCGTGGTGTTGCCGCCGCCGGCCGTGTAGCCGAACGGCGTGCCGCTTGCCAAAACCAGCGTCTCCGTTCCGCCGGCGCCGCCGAACACGATCGTGCCGCCGCTCGCCGTCTCGCTGGTGGCGGCAAATGTTTCGAGGATGATGACATCGCCAAAAATGAAACCGGCGATGCTGCCTGAAAAATGCGCGGCACTGCCCAGTTCCAAGGTCGCGGCCGCGGCGAAGGAGACCGCCACGGCGGTGCCGGAGATGGAGCCGTTATCGATCACCAGCCCGCCGTCGATATAGAGGCCGGCGGCGTTGGCACCGGGCGTTCCGGCACTGCCGCCACTGCCGCCACTGCCGCCGATGATGGTGCCGCTATTGATCAGCGTGCCACTGTTGATGCGCACGCCAGCCGCACCCGCGCCGCCGGTGCGGCTGTTGCTACCGCCGCTGTTTGCCACACCGCCATTGCCGCCGATAATTTCGCCCGTATTATTGACCGTCGCATTGGCGATGACGACGCCAATGCCGGCATTGCCGCCATTGGTGGCGGCGGCACTGTTGATAATATAGCCATTCGTCCCGGTGCCGCCGCTGACCGTGCCGCTATTGACCAGCGTGCCGCCCGTGAGGCTGACCCCCGACCCGCCGGCGGCGCCTGGTGCTTCGTCGAAGCCATCAAACTGGTCGCCGCCGCCGGTGCCGCCGGTGATGTTGCCGGCATTGGTGACGAGACCACCGGAGAGCGATATGCCGGTGCCGCCCATGCCATTTGTGCCGCCGTTGGTATCGCCACCTTGAACCCCGCTGCCATGACCGCCGCTGACGGCACCGTAATTAACGAAACTGCCTTGGTTTATGACGACACCGGTGCCGCCATTGACGCCGGTCAGTGCCTGATAGGCGGGATTTTGACCCGCACTGCCGTCAATGACGCCGTGATTGATCACCGTGCCGGGGCTGAGGATGGAAAACGCCGTGGCCGGCGCCGTCAGGCTGCCGAGCACAAAGCCGCCGGTGCTGGTGATGGTGAGCGGGCTGGAATAATTGCCCAGCGTCCCAGGCGTGGAGCCGGTTGTCGTGATTGTGCTGGCCATTGAGTTTGCTCGCGCGTTGGATGTGGCTGTTGCCGTATTTTGCGCATAATTCGTATATTCGCGCAATATTAAATTGCTCAAACCTGTCAAAAATGTATAATTTCATAAAGCTGACGCGCCGGCTAAGCAGCGGTAGAGTGGTGCCATGAGTTACATGATTCCGCGCGACGCATTACTGAAGAAAGTTCATCTGGCGTTCCTCGCGCATGGCTATGAGGGCATGACCATGATCACTTTGGCCGAGGCGATCGGCATGTCCCGCCGCTCGCTTTACAATTATTTTCCGGACAAACAGGAGGCGTTCCGCGTGTCGGTGCGCTGGGGCAATGCGCTCAACATCGCCAAGGGGCAGATGGCAGCGGCGGCGGCCAAGGCGGAAGGGGCGAGCGCGCTGGAGATTCTCGTCGCCTTCATGGATGCCCGCTTCGCCGACACCCGCCGTGAAGTCGCCGCCTCGCCGCATGCGCAGGAACTGAACGACCAGGTTTACAAACGCTGCCGGGATATTCTGATCGATGTGGCGACCACCGGTCAGGAACGGCTGGCCGAGATTCTCATCGATTTACAAGCGTCCGGCCTACTGCAATGGCGCGCGGATTATTCGGCGGCCTTGCTGGCACAGTTTTTCTACGATGCTGTGCGCGGGGTGAACCAGACGCTTCCGCCCCGCCCCGCGGTCAGTCTGCCGGATCGATACCGCGAGATTTTTGCCGTGCTGCTGCGCGGTGTGGCGGCATAGACCGGATGACGCAACGGGCGAGGGAGTTTCTCCCGGTTTGAGACTGACTTCGAATGGTCATCGGAGGGTGGCTGGGCGGGGAATGTCCGGTTTCGGATAGCTCACCCAAAAGCGGTGATGACCGCCATGGTGCGAAGCGGACCCTATAGCGATTTTAACGCTAAATCTGACCGTGCGGGCTGGCTTTGAAAGGCATGCTCCTGGGCAACGAAGGATTGCGCCATAATATATTGAAATCACTTGATTTTTTTGGGGGTTCTCGTAAGGAAAAGATCGCCATGCGGGCTAAAATGGGCTAAGTGAGAATTCCGTTGTGATGTGAATACGTGCCGGGCGTAGTTTGCACGAATTTTGTCCTAGAATTTAGCCCAGTATTCAGCCCATAAGGCTAACAAAAGGAGAGTTATAGAAGCTATATCAGCCCAAACGTGTAAGTAAGCCGTCGCGAACGCCCTCGACTGCTTCAGGCCAAAGGAGTGCCAAAATTATTTCAGCGCCGCTGGCTATAGGGCAACCTGATCGGAAAATGCTCTAGCCGTTCCGCCGGATGACTCCGTACCTCCAAAGCGGACATCGCAATACCCAGCAAGGTCTCAATCATGCTGAATATTTGCTGGTATTCAGTTGATTGTCAGCACCCGTACGGATCCCTTGCGGTCAAGAACGTCCACGACGACTGCAGAGCCCGAACGGCGGAGCGATACATCGGCCCCCGCCCCATCGAGCCGCAGATTACGCAAGGTGACCTCATGCAGAAAATTGGGGAGTGCCGGTTCGTCGAACGTGACCTGGAGACGCGCTTGGTCAAAACTTAAACCAAGGCAGGATTTTAGCATGGATAGCGGGGCCACTGCCGCCCAGGCTTGCGGCATACAGGCGACGGGGTAGGAGGTGGGGCCGAGCGTGCGTTGGCGGGCGAAGCCACAGAATAGTTCCGGCAATCGCCGCAGGTCGATATAGGTGGAGGCTGCAAACAGAGCTTCAAAAATTCTCGCGGCCTCCTGTTTGAAACCATAACGGGCGAGACCGGCGGCAATGAGCGCGTTGTCGTGCGGCCAGACGGAGCCGTTATGGTAGCTCATCGGGTTGTAGCGTGCTTCTCCGCTGGCGATGGTCCTTATGCCCCAGCCACAGAAATGTGCCGGGGACATGAGAGTGTGGGCGACTGCAGCTGCCCGCTCCGGCAGCGCGAGGCCGGTAAGCAGGACGTGGCCTGCATTGGAGCTTCTGACAAGGCAGGGGCGCTTTTTTCCGTCTAGCGCGAGTGCGTAAGTTCCAAGAGTCTCGTCGAAGAACGCCGCATCGAAGGCGGTGCGCAGGGCGTCAGCGCGCTGATCGAACCCGGCAGCGCGCTCAACTCGGCCAAGGGCTCGCGAAATTTCGGCGGCCGCACGCCAGGCCCCGTAGACATAAGCCTGTACCTCGGCAAGCGCGATGGGACCCTTGGCCAGCGCGCCATCGGCGTGGAAGATGGAATCGTGGCTGTCCTTCCAGCCTTGATTGGCAAGCCCCTTCTCGGTCTGACGGCCATATTCGACAAAGCCGTCATTGTCGCGATCGCCATCCTTTTCGATCCACGCCAGTGCTGCCTCAAGGTGCGGCCATAGGCGGCGGATAGTGCTGAGATCGCCGGTGCGCTCGAAATAAGCGCCGGCCAGCATAACAAAGAGTGGGGTGGAATCGACGCTGCCGTAATAGCGCCGGAACGGCACTTCCTTGAGTTCAGCCATTTCGCCGTAGCGGACCTCGTGCAGAATTTTTCCTGGCTCGGCGTCGGCCGCTGCATCGTAGCCGGTTGCTTGGTTGGCGGCGAGATGCTGGAGCACGCCGTGGGCGATGTCCGGGTCGAGCCAGAGCGTTTCCAGCGCGGTGATGAGGGCGTCGCGGCCAAACACCGTACTGAACCAAGGAATGCCAGCATAGGGGTAGGGCCCCTCCGGCGTGTCCGTAATCAGCATGTAGAGATCCGCAATGGAGCGGCGCGCCGCTTCGTTAAAAATCTCGTTGGAACTGGTAATCGCAGCGGCGCGCGAGGCAGAAGACCGCAACGCCTGGCGCGAAGCGCGCAAAGCTTGGCTGAAGGCTTTGCGCACGGGCAACTCATCGGAAGCGTCGCAGGCAATATCAAGAACGACGTTTGCCGCCTGGTGCGGATCAAGCTCGAAGACGAAGCTGGCACGTTCCGCTGTCAGCGTCTGCGGGGCAGGGTCGAAACGCAGCCGCGTGCGGCGCTGCCTGTTGTCAAGGCCGAGATAAGAGAGTTGCACCCGATTTTCGTGAACCTCCGGTGGCTGAAGCGTGCCGCGCCGCTTTCGTTTGGCGCCGCGCACTTCGAAGAGGTCGGCAAAGTCAGCGGCAAAGCAGACTTCGATCCGCACGGTCCGCTTGCGGTCGTCAAAATTGCGCAAGGAGAAGCGCTCGTAACATGCGCCCTTCCAAAGGAAACGGGAGCGACGAACATGCAGGAGGTCGTGCTCGAGGATTATCTGGCCGGCGGCGTCGGCCAAATCAGGATTGCTGAGATCGCAGGTGAGCGTCGCGTTGTCGTCGCGCAGCGTCGAAGACAGCAAAATCGGCCGCTCGCCGTGGATCAAGAGGACGAGCCCGGAGAGGTATCTCGTGTCGCGGTGGTAAAGGCCTTCCGGGCTGCCGGGGGCGGCAAGAGCGTCACCGTTATGGTCGAAGACGGCAAAGGTGTCGCCGTGTTTTAACGTAAGGGGCCGCCGTTCCTGCAGCGACGACGTCGCGCGAATAAAATACTGCGCCGTCGGCGTGGTCTGCTCCGCCGCCGCGTTAGCGTTTGCGACGGCGTGTACGCTGGTAGGGGCGTGCATGGGAGACCTTTCTCGTCAGGCAATCGCCTTTAAGGCGATGGCGCCGTCAATTGCATTCGCGATTGCCGGGAACAGCATTGTGCGGCTGCGCATAGCCGGTAGCTCGCCATAAATCGTCAGATAATCGATAGCCATTCGCTCAGCGGTAAAGCGCTTATCGAAGACCGCTCGAACGTTGGCACGGTCGAGCTTGGCCGCCATGCGTACCGCTGCCACGGCCTGGTCGAGACCGTCGACGATAAAGCCGGTCTCACCATTTTCAATAATCTCAGGAACGGAGCCGCTGCGGAACGCAATCACCGGCGTCCCGCAGGCCATGGCTTCGATCATCACGAGGCCAAAAGGTTCCGGCCAGTCGATCGGGAAGAGCAGCGCTTCGGCATTTCCCAGGAACTCAGCTTTTTGATGCTCGCCGATCTCGCCGATAAATTCGACGTTGGGATGGCCAGCGACCATTGGCGCAATGGTTTCGTCCCAATATGCTTGGTCTACTTTATCGATCTTGGCGGCAATTTTGAGCTTCAGGCCGGCGCGGGTTGCGATTTCAATCGCCCTGTCTGGGCGCTTCTCCGGCGCAATACGCCCGAGGAAGGCGAGATAGCGGCCCTTGGGTTTAGCTGTAAACGGCAATAGGTCTTGGGGCAGTCCATGATAAACCGTGCCGGCCCAATTCACCGGCGGCATCGGCCGCCGCTGTTCGTCAGAGATCGATACGAGGGGAAAATCGGGAAACGCGCGAAAAAACGGCTTCAGGTCTGGCAGGTCGAGGCGGCCGTGCAGTGTGGTGAGCATCCGCCCCGCGAAAACGCTTGCCATTGGATAGTGAAGAAAGTCCATGTGGAAGTGAAGCACGTCAAATTCGCCGGCCCTGCGGCGTATTTGGTCCATCATCATGAGCTGATAGGGAACTGGATCTATTACGGCGGGGTTAAGGCGCAGCGCCACATCACAGCCCGGTACCAGTTCCGCTGCGGTGACAGAATCCCCGCTCGCGAACAACGTCACCTCGTGCCCCTGGCGCACCAGCTCCTCGGTAAGATAGGAAACGATACGCTCGGTGCCGCCATAAAGGCGCGGCGGACAGCATTCCGCAAGGGGGGCAATCTGGGCTATCCTCACGAAAAAGACCTCCACATTTCGAATTATGTACCGCCTAAACCACATCTGCCTAAACCACATCTGGCGGCTCCAGCCGCACCGGGACTTGATGAGCAGAAAACGATTCACGGAGATGCAAGATAAGCTGACGTATTTTACAGAAATGGGTGCACAGGCCGATTGTTCAACTTCATGAAACATGAAGAAAACGGCAAGGTGAAGCACCGCGCCCAACCCCAAGGCCGCCATCCGCGGCCAGTTGAGCTGTGACGCGGTTCACTCCCGGGGCTGAAACCCGAACATTTTAACTTGTGCGGCTAACACCTCATGTCCGTTTATCACTGCCGTTTACCCAGGATTGCGCGCATTCTCCCGGCCAACCTCGTGGAAGTGCTTGCTCCTCCCTGCCTGACGAAGCGATTGCAAGTCCACTGCGTCAGCGCCGGCTAGGCGTATCGGACTGCCCTGCGCAAAAGCAGACGCACAGTCTCTTTACCGCCGAACGGACCGGGAAGCTTATACAGCCGCCAAAACAGCGTTTATCACATCGACGATCCGTTCGCCCTGAATTTTGTGTCAGGCTGCCTCGTCAAACGACGAGAAATTCCGCCGGTAGAGGCTGGCGTAGAGCCCATCCCGCGCCAGGAGCTGTGTGTGATTACCCTGTTCCAGAATTTCGCCCTGACGCAGCACGATGATGTCATCGGCATCGCGCACAGTGGCCAGGCGATGGGCGATGACAATGCTGGTGCGCCCCGCCTGCAGCACGCGCAAGGCCTGCTGGATCTGCGCCTCCACGAACGAATCGATGCTCGCCGTCGCCTCATCCAAAATAAGGATTTGCGGATCGGCCACCAGAGCGCGCGCAAAACTCAAAAGCTGGCGCTAGCCGATGGCCAGATTCTGGCCGCGCTGCTCCAGCATCGTATCATAACCAAGCGGCAGGCGCATGATGAAGTCATGCGCCTGCGTTGCCTTTGCCGCCGCGATGATCTCCTCACGGCTCACCCAATGGCTGGAATAGCGGATGTTTTCCAGCACGGTACCGGTAAACAAAAACGGCTCCTGCAGCACAATGGCGATGTTGCGGCCGAGCGAGCCCAGAGTCACGTCACGCACATCCCGGCCGCCGATCAGCACCGCCCCTTCATTGGCATCGTAAAAGCGGTGGATGAGCGCCGAAATGCTGGTCTTGCCCGAGCCGGTGGGACCGACAAGTGCGACAGTTTTGCGCGCGGGTACGGTAAAACTGAGGTTCTTGAGCACCGTCTGCCCCGGCTTGTAGCCAAATGAAACATCGCGAAATTCGATGGAAAAATCTTTCGTTTCAAGCGGCTCAGCACCAGCTCTGTCTTCAATCTGCAAGGGCACATCAATGACTTCGAGAATCCGATGGCTCGCCGCCATCGCCCGCTGTAGCATTGTGTATTGCTGGCTCAGCGTGCGGATGGGGTCGAAAAACCGCTGCACATAGAAGATGAAGGCGACCATGACACCGAGATCCATGGCCCGGTGCAGCACAAAATGGCCGCCCAGCAGCACAATTGCGGCCATCGCCAGCCCGGTCAGGATATCGACCGTCGGCACCATGATCTGCGAGGTCCACGACACATCCACCTGGGCCGCAAAATTCTCATTCGCCTTCACGGTGAAATCGGCCAAATTGACATGTTCGCGCCGCGAGCCCTGGACCACACGCACACCGGCAATGTTTTCCGCCAGCGCGCCGTTGACGATGGAAGAGGCATCGCGCGCGCGCCTGAATTTGATTTTTGCCTGTGGCAACCAGGCGGCACGGATGCCAACCATCACCGGCAGCACGGTGAGTGTCACGAGCGCCAGACGCCATTCCATCGCCAGCAGCACGAACACAATGCCGAACAACAGCACCAGATCGCCGACGGCCTGAATGGAGGTTTCGAAAAACTCCTGCAGCGCGTTCACATCACCCTGCAGGCGCGACATGATGCGCCCGACATGGGTCTTATCCAGGAAGGCGAGTGCTACATCCTGCAGATGCGTGAACATTTCTCGCCGCATATCAAAAATCACCCGCTGGGCGAGGCGGGCGGAGAGCACCTCCTGCGCGTAGCTTGCCCCCGCGTTGAAAATGATCACGCCAAGAAAAACAGCACCCACCATATTTATCGGCAGCGCCCCCGGCTTATGCACGGCTGAATTGACAGCCGCGCGAATGACATAGGGAATGGCAAGCTGGGCCGCGACAAAAGCCAGCACCGCGCCGAACGCGGCGATGAAGGACAGCCGGTAGGGGCTGACGAAACCGGCGACGCGCTTCAGCACCGAGGCGCTAAACGGCGCATAAATATCCTCGTCAATCTCGCCGCCCGTCCCGCCACCCACGGCAAACCCGCTCATGCCGCTTCTCCCGCCGCAACATTCTGGCTCTGCGCCCGGAACAAAGCGGCGTAATATCCGTCCGCCGCTATCAACCGCTCATGCGTGCCGCGCTCGATAATACGTCCGGCATCCAGCACTATAATCTCATCCGCATGCAGCAGCGAGCCGAGCCGGTGCGAAATGATGATGGTGCTCTGCTTGCCCGTGGCAGCGCGCAAAGCGTGGCGCAGCTGGTGTTCCGTCGCCGCATCCACGGCCGAGGTGGCATCGTCGAACACCACCACTGCCGGGTCCGGCACCATGCCCCGGGCAATGGAAAGCCGCTGCCGCTGCCCGCCCGAAAGCCCCATGCCGCGCTCGCCGATGCGCGTGGCATAGGCAGCCGGCAGGCTGGCCGCAAAATCATGAATTTGCGCCGTGCGCGCGGCATCGATCAGCTCATGCACCTCGGCCTCCGGATCGGCATAGGCGATATTTGAATCGATACCATCATCGAACAAAAACACATCCTGCTGCACCAGCCCCACGGCATTGCGCAGGCTATCGAGCGTGACCTCGCGTACATCCTGATCATCTATGGTGATGCGCCCGGCACTGACATCGTAAAACCGCGGGATCAGCTGGGCGATGGTCGATTTACCAGCACCGGACGGCCCGACAATGCCAAGCGTCTGGCCCGGCCGCACGGTGAAGGAAATATTCTCCAGCACCGGCGTGCTGCCATCAAAGGCAAAGGAGACGTTCTCGAAGCGCAGCACCCCCTCCCTCAATTGCAGCGCCTGCGCGCCATCACGGTCGCGGATGTTGGGCACCATGTCGAGAATCTCGAACAGGCGCTTGCCGGAAGACACAGCCCGCGCCGAGGCATTCATGATCATGCCCATCTGCCGCACCGGCTGCTGCAAAATCGTCATCAAGGTAAGAAACTCGGTCAGCTCGCCAATGGTAAACCGATGCGCCTGCACTTCGCGCCCGCCAACCCACACCACCAGCCCCATGGCTATAAAATAGCTGGAATTGATAAACACCATGGCCCCTGAGCGGATAAAAATCCGCCGGTTGGACAGGCGCAATGCCTCATCCCCGGCCTCGTCGAATTTGCCGATCTCGAATGTCTTCGAGGCAAACGCCCGCACCACGCGCATGCCCTGCAGATTCTCTTCCATCACCCGCGTCAGCACCGACATTTTTTCCTGCAGCTTTGTCCAGGCCAGGCGCAGCAGCAATCCCATGCGCCCCGCGCGCCAGGCGGCAAAGGGCACGAAACTCATGGCCAGCAGCGCCATAAGCGGATTCTGCAGCACCAGCATGGTGCTGCCGATAACGACCAGCAGCAGCAGCGAAAGACAGGCCTGCAGCGCGTTCTCGATAAAGCCGCGCACGCCCTCAAGGTCGAGCATGCCGCGGGTGATGAGATCGCCGGAATGGATACGGTCATGAAAGGAAAAACCCAGCCGCTGCAATTTCTCAAAAAACCGCAGCCGCAAATCCCGCCCCACGGCCTGGGCGATATACTGGCTCTGATAGCCCGCCACCATCTGCGCAAAGCCGCGCGCCGCGGCGGCCGCGACCAGCAGCAGGCCGATCGTCACCAGCCGGGTCAGCACTGCCCCCTGTGGCGTGCCGGCGGCGTGCTGCAGCAGCGCATGCGCCTGATCCACCGCCCAGCCGAGCAACCGCGGAATCGCGAGGTTGAACATTGTGGCGGCAAGGCTGGTCAGCCCCGCGACGGCAAAGCGCCAGCGGTAATGCAAAGCAAAGCCGAGCACCCGGCCAAGAATACGCGGCGCGCCGGCAAGGTTCAACGCCGTGGTGAGATTGCGAGCCGGTATACCGTCGACTTGGGCGGCATTGATTTGAGCGATCATGGCCACGCTAAATAGAGACAGAGCTGCCGGGAATCAATCGTTATAAAGTTGATCATATTAATGCACTTAGAAACGCTTCTTGCCGAAGCATCTTCCTTGCCAGAACAATATTGAATCACTTTTATTCGATAATTTGGGACGATCCGCAAAAAATAATTTCTCCGCGTCAGCGGTCCCCTCACGCAGCAATGGCTGAGCCTCAAGCAAATGATGATATGCTGAAACCCGCAGGAGAGCTGGGTCATTACGGACGTCCCCGAACTGCGCATCGTAGATAAGGAGCTGTGGCAAGCCGTAAAAGCCCGGCAGTTCGATGCCCGCAGGCCGGGCTTTGCCCCTGCCGCCAACTTCACCACAGACGATTTCAGCGGTGACAAGAGGGCCGACACCCAGCCCAAAACCGAGTTCTGGTTCAACCAACGTCCCCGCCATTTGCTGTCGGGCTTGATCCGCTGCGGCGTGTGCGGCGGCATCTAGCCCTGCGAAATTCACGGCAGCTTAGCGTCAGCGTTCGAAGCCTGGCGCCTCCCGAACCACCTTGCGCAAGGAGGCAGCCCAGAGAAGATCATGAAAGTCGCCCGCGACACCGGATTTCTGGGCGAAACTTCCCGCCTGGCGCCGGACCTCCGCCTGCGCTGCTTCGGGGGCAATGAGGACATTCTCGCGCCCGATTGAAAGCGTACGTACCTGCGCGGTGCAGGCTGTTTCAAGCTGATAGATCCGCCCCCACGCGGCACCAATGGAGGAGGCCAGCGCAAGCGTCCCGTGGTTACGCAGGAGAAGAAAATGCGCATCATCCAGATCGGCGACAAGCCGCTCGCGCTCGTCGAGATTTACCGCAACGCCTTCGTAATCATGATATCGCAAAAATGGAATGATACCGAGCGCTTTTTGATTGAGCGGCAAAAGCCCTTCCTTATGCGACGATACGGCGGTGCCGTCAGGTGAATGAAAATGCGCGATAAAATGGGCATCGTCGCGCGCCGCATGGATAGCTGAATGGATGACAAATCCCGCGTAGTTTATGCCGTATTGGCTAGGGTTTATGATATTGCCATCCAGGTCAATCTTGACCAGGCTGGATGCCGTAATTTCCTCGAACATAAGGCCGAACGGATTGATCAGGAAATGCAGATCCGGCCCCGGAACGCGCGCCGAGATGTGGGTTGCCAGGAGATCATCCCAGCCATAGAGCGCCACCAGCCGATAGAACGCCGCCAGATTGACGCGCACCTTCCATTCCTCCGGGCTGATGGAATTATCGGTGCCTTGATGCGCAAAAACAGTGCTGTTCATCTCATTGCCTCTCTATTTACCTGATCGTTTCGATTGCATTGGCAGTGCCAATGCATAGGCAATGCCAAATATCTCACAAACCCGGAAGTTGCCGAGGTCCGGGCGATGGGCCGCCATCAGAGCAACGCCGAGGGTGTGATACCGGCCAGCGACGACACCCCCGCCAGCTGCATCACGTTGCTGAGTTCCCCGGTGAGGCGCCGGAAGACCTCGGCAACTCCATCCGCGCCGCCCAACGCCAGGCCGTAGAGTACCGGCCGGCCGATGGCCACGGCAGATGCGCCCAGCGCCAGAGCCTTGAAGACATCCTGTCCACGGCGCACACCGCCATCCAAAATAATTGGAACGCGCCCGGCAACGGCATTATGAACGGTGGGAAGAACCGTAAAGGCAGAGGGCACACCATCCAGTTGCCGCGCGCCATGGTTGGAAATCCAGATTGCCGCGGCACCCAGCCGTACGGCCTGGGCGGCATCCTCGGGATGCTGGATGCCTTTCGGAATGACCGGCAGGTCCGAATATTTCTGCACGAGTTCGAGATCGGCCCAGCTAAGCTTTTTGCGTCTATGCACGCCGCCGGCAGAGGCGAAATTGGCGAGCGCCAGAGAGGGAGGCGACGTGAACTGGTTCCGCAGATTGGCTTCGCGGTTGCCGGCCACATCGGCATCCACCGTTTGCACAATCGCCTTATAACCAGCCGCCGCGGCGCGTTGGACCAGTTCACGCGTGATGCCATCATCATCCTGCTGGTAGAGTTGAAACCAGAGCGGCCCGGTGGCCTGCTGCGCCACATCTTCAAGTGTACGGCTTGACAGGCAGCTCAGCGTAAAAAGAACATTCGCCCTTGCCAGACCCTTGATTGCGCCGAACTCAGCGTCTGCATGCACCAGCCCGTGCCCCATGGTGGGCGCCGCGATAATCGGTGTCGCCAGATCGATGCCCAGCAAATGGGTGGAGACGTCCACCTGATCAACGCCCGCATAGACGCGGGGAAGAATCTCCCGCCGCGTGAAAGCCCTGCGATTTTCGCCCAATGTCCATTCGTCACCGGCCCCGCTGGCGATGAAATCAAACGCGCCCTTCGGAATAATACCGCGCACGCGTTCTTCCAGCTCGGCCAAATTCAGGACGCCGGGAAGCCCATCCGGCCCCCCGGCGCTGTGCGAAAAGACATTCGATCGGATTTCTGTCTCCTGCTGTTGTTCAGCATCGCTTACCGAATGCTCTGGCTGGAGCCTGGTTTCAGACATTGGAAAGCTCCTTCGATTGCGAGGCCGAACGAAAGACGCTGGCTCTGTCAGAATACATACCGCGCGTTGACGTAATAAAATCCTCCGAAATAGCCGATTTGAGACGAGCTGAAATCATAGGGAACACCAAGATACTGGGCAACCAGCGGCACTTTATCCGGGTAGGTATTGAAGAGATTATTTGCGCCGACGGTGAGCTGCAAATGCCGTGTCGGCTGATAATGCAGCGCAATATCCGTCGTGGCTTTAAACCCTTCCGTAAACGGCACGAATTTGGTGGTGGAGAAAGCATTCGGGCCTGTGGCATAGGTGAGCTGGTTGGTTGTAGGGCCGTACAGGTTTTCATGCACCGCCAATGCCCATTTATCCAACTGCCAATTTGCACCGACAATCGCGCGGTACTTCGGCGTCGCCGTCGTCAGCCACGCAATCTGCTGGGCATTGAGGCTCCGTGAGCCATTCGCGTTTTTGCCGATATGCGTGATTTCGGTATCATTGACATTACCCGCAAGGGTCCAGTTGATGAGGCCGTGACTCTGCAGATCCTCCAGATAGCTGCCTTGAACATTGAGACCTCTGGTGCGCGTGTTCGCACCATTGGTGAAGTAACTCGTGCTTAACACACCTCCCTCAAGCTGGGGCGTCAGCGTGAACCCTGCTTCAACCAGAGCATTCAGCGCCGCCGAGCCGGACGCCGTGCCGCCGGTGACAATGCGGTCTCGGATATCGATCTGATAGGCATCAACCGTGAGGTTGAAATTTGGCAGCGGGTTGAACACGAAGCCAAGGTCAAAATTGGTGGATTGCTCGGGCTTAAGCGGCACGGCGCCGATGCTGCGCGCCGCGGCGGAATTGGCCGCCAGTAGCCCGGAGGCATCCTCGATCGGCACGCCAGCACTTGTGGTGGGCGTTACCGTGATCGTCGTAAGGTATTCCTGCGCAAGCGAAGGGGCATCGAAGCCCGTTCCAAAACTCCCCCGGACGGCAACGTATCGATTAAAGTCATATCGTGTCGATAGTTTTCCAACGGTCGTATCGCCCACATCGGTGTAATGCTCGAACCTTCCCGCCGCATCGACCTTCCATTTCGGCGTCAGCTTCGTCGCGAGATCGAGATAGCCGGCAAGTACATTGCGGGAATGTGAGCCCGCACTCAGCGGATTGAGACCGGGCGCCGCTTGGGATCCGCCGTCAATATAAGAATCAACGTCACCGGCACCGAGGCTGTAAAATTCGTGCCGGTCCTCTCCTCCGAACGAAATGTTCAGCGGCGCCGGCAGAACGGGGACGGAGAACGAACGCGTGAGGTCCAGGTTGTTGGTCCATTGCGTGCTGGTGAGCTGGTAGAGATGGAAGTTCGTCGGTGTGGCGCCGGTGGCGTCATACAGCCCGATATTGGCGGATTCGAATATGCCTATGTTGTCAGTGTCAGAACCATAGGTGGAACTCAGGTCCCAGTCCCAGCCCAAAAGATGATGACCTTTCACACCTGCCGTCAGGGACCAGTCATCTTCGCTAACGGTTTGCTGGGGCGTAAACCCGTCCGGATAGACCGCAGGGAGCTGCGCCGGAAGGCGAGGATCTTCAAACTGACTACCCGTACGATGCGCATAAGTACCAAACCCATACATCTCGAAATTATCGTTGACCCAGTAGCCTGCATTAAACTCGAAGGATTCCCGGTTGACGGAGAACTCATTTGGATCTCTGACGTCAAACAAATTGTCACGAGAATCATAATATGTTCTAGCGGTATGATCGTGCCCGCTGTATTCCGTGCTGAGATTCAAAAAGCCGTTCGACCCGAGACTGGTACCAACATTGCCGGTAACATCGCGCGAAAAACCGTCGCCGGCGTAAAACTGCCCGAGCGTGGTATCGAATGAGCCGCCATGGTCCGATGATTTTAGGATGATATTGATGACCCCGGCGATGGCATCGGCGCCATATTGCGCGGAATCGCCAGCTTGCAGGATCTCAATATGATCAATCGCGCTGACGGGAATCATGTCAAGATCGACGCCCGTAGCGCCCTGCTGCGAACCTCCCGTTGCCGTTACGTTAGCGGATGGATGCCGCCGCTTGCCGTTGACCAGGACGAGAACCTCGTTTGGATTAAATCCATTGACACTGATGGTATCTTTTAAGCCGCCCCCATTGGGAACATAGCCTGGCTGGGAGATTTGCGGCGATAATTGCTCCAGTGCAGCCCGCAGGTCGACCTGCCCGGTTGCCCGTAGGGCTGTACCCGAAATGATGACAATGGGCGTGGCGCTATCGCGCGCTCTTTGCCCGCCTTGCCTGGTACCGGTAACGATGATGTCATTCAGATGCGTGCTGGTGGATGGCGACGAGGCCGTTTCGATGGGTGGCGTTGCCTGCGCGCTGTTTCCTTGCGCGGCCTGTGCATTCGCACTCTGTGCAAATACCAGTTTGCTGGAAAATGTTGAGATCGCAATCGAAGCAAGGAGCGCGTTGCGAAGCGACGGCCAAGCTTTGCGCCGCCGCTTGCCGGCGGGTGGTTCTATCTTCGAGACACGCATATAACGCATGATTGCTCCTGACTTATTCAAGCCCTGTTGACTGGTGCATTCGCACCAATATCCCTGTTAACCGATCGTATATGTGGAGATAGCAGCTTAGGGGCCGCTGTAAAGTTTTGATTATTCAACATCTCTTTAGTTTGGCTCAACTAACGCGTCGATCCGCAGTGAGCAAATTTTTACCTCAACCTAGCGTTTTCACCGCGGCGGAAGGTTTCAAATTTTACGTGCATATTCCGGCGTTCATTCAGAATTGTCCGGTGAATAACGGTCCAATCCACGCATATTAATATGCGGTTTTCGCCATCCCTTCCACTGGAGCCCGTTGTTCGATGGGGCTGCGCAGAATGACCCCGTAAGCCGTGGCGCTTATGAGTGCAAAGCCCGCCGAAATAGCCATGATCGTTTTAAATTCAAATCCTTTATCGAGTAGAATCCCGATCGCCAGTGGTGCAATGGCCTGCCCTAATTGCCATGAGCCATTCTGCAAACTGCCAAGCGAAGCAATAAGCCCTGCATTTGGCGCCACCGCTGGAACAAGCGCCCATCCGGTTGCAGCGCCGAGCCCGGTGGCAAGATAACCCAGAGTGATCGTCGCGAGAATCGCAGTATTACTATGGAGCAAGGAGGTACAGTAGATCGCTGCGCCACCCAGCAACAGTGAGGCAACGAGAACTTGTTGCCTGGAGGCAAGAACCTCGCCGCCGCGGCTGATCAGAAAATCCGATAACAAAGCGCCAATGATCACGCCGACAATCCCGGCCAATCCAAACAATGTGATGCTGCCGCCGGCATGCACGACACTGAAGTGGCGCGTTTGCTGAAGATAGATCGGCAGCCAGAGATAAAACCCGGTCATAATGGCGGAACTGATGCCGCCGGCGATCATTGCCCAGGGCTGGATATGCGTGAACAGGCTGCCCCACTCACCAAAGGTTGGAGCAACAACGGATGTACTCTTTCGCCCCGTCATGATCAACGCGCGCTCCTTTGGGGTTAGCGCTCGATCATCTTCGGGCTGCTGGTATCGAATGAACCAGATGAAAAGCGGAATAAGGCTAAGCAGCGCCATGACGATGAACATCAGGCGCCAGCCGATTTCGACGAGAAGCAATGCACCCACCAATGGCGCGCCGGCGAAGCCGACTTGCACCGCCACCTCATACGAAGCGACAGCCATGGCTTTTTCGCGGTTGGGAAACCATGAGTCGACGATCTTGATGCCGGCCGGAAACACGGGAGACTCGGCGATGCCGAGGCATACCCGCATGATGAGCAACACGGTCAGGCTCGTTGCCAATCCCGTGGCCGCCGCACAGACAGTCCAGGCCAATCCTGACACCAAAACCACTCGCCTCGCGCCGAAGCGGTCTACGATCAGTCCCATCGGAACATGTGAAAGACCATATGATAGCTGGAAGGCCGCAAAGATCATTCCCACTTGCAAATTCGTAAGAAAAAAATCATGCCGGATGAGGGGAATGGCGATGCCGAGATTGCTCCGCGCCCATAGATCAACCACGATAATCCAAGAGAGCATTCCAACGGTTGTCCACCGCCGGTTCGATTTCACAACCTCACGTATCGCTGATATGGTACCCGCCATGATGTTTCCTATTGGCAAATATTTGAGCTGGACAAGATGATTGTCCGCATGAAAATCTTCACGCCGTCCGTTCGATCGGACCGCGCAGAAGAACGCCGTAGATAAAGGCACTCAACAGCCCGAAACAGGCTGAAACGGCGATGACGCTGTGAAAATCATAATGCAGGTCGAGCAGCCGGCCGATCAGTAACGGCACGATCGCGGCACCGAGGAACGCCCCGCCATTCTGCAGGCTGCCGAGCGATGCAACGAGCCGGTCGTTGGGTGATACCGCCGGCGCCAGCGCCCACCAGGACGCAGCATTGAAGCCGCCGCAGAAGGCTCCGGCCGCGAGCGCCGCGAGCATCACAGCATAGCCACCAGAGACGGCCGTGTAGCCAATGGCGACCGCCCCCAACAAGGAGCCACTCACGACCACGATACGCCTGGCGTTGAACGCTTGCCAGCCGCGCCTGATGAGGAAATCCGACAATGACGAACCGGCGATGACGCCGGTGATGCCGAACACCCCCAGGAAGCTGATGCTCCCGCCGGCGGCGACGAGACTGAGGTGCCTGGTCTCCTGCAGATAGATCGGCAACCATGCATAAAAGCCGATCATCCCGCTAAAGCTCAATCCACCCGCGATCATCGCCCAAGTCTGTTTATAGGTGAAAAGCCTGCGCCATTCGGCAAATGTTGGTACCGTGGTGCTGAAATCCTGTCTTCCGGAGAGGATGAGCGCCCGCTCATCCGGCGACAGAAATTTATCATCTTCCGGCTTCTGGTAAAACCGCCACCACAGCAACAATGGCACCAGCCCGAGTGCGGCCATCAGGATGAACATCAGCCGCCAGCCGGCGGCTTTGATCAGCAAGGCGGCGATCAACGGTGCGCAGGTTCCGCCGAGCTGCGTGGCGATCTCGTACATCCCGATCGCTCTTGCCTTTTCACGCGTGGGAAACCATGCGTCCACGACCTTGATACCCGAGGGAAACATCGGCGACTCCGCCAATCCTACCCAGGCGCGCACGATGATCAGAAACACCAAGCTTGTAGCAAATCCCGTCGCCGCGGCAAAGGCCGACCAGATGAGCCCCGCCGTGAGAACCACGCGCCGAGGACCAAAACGGTCGACCACGAGCCCCATCGGAACCTGAGCAATGGCATATGTCCACTGAAATCCAGACAGGACCATGCCGATCTGAACATTATTCAGCGCCAAATCATGCCGGATCGCTGGGAGCGCGATACCGATATTGCTGCGCTCCAGGTAATTTACGACGATCATCAGTGAAAGCAGGCCACCGACCGTCCAGCGCCGCCGTGTCTTAACAATCGGAACATATGCGACGACATCATGCACGGCGAATTCCTACGCAGGCAGCGCGCATCCAAGAGGCACCCGCACCGGCTTCGTGAATCATTGAGGGAATTGCGGCATATGACCGAACCCGGTCTGGACGCGGCCATTGCCAAGGCCTGAATTCCATGCCGTCCATGACCTTGGTCCGGGAACCAGGCATGTTCGATGGCCGCCTTCGGGCGATTCTGTGAGACAACCAGCCAAGCACCACATTCCCCGGCCGGCATCACGCGCCAGCATATAAGTTATCACGCCTATAGAGTTAATATGCTTCGCTTGAGACGTAAAATTCGAAAATCGCTCTGATTGTTCAGTTTCGCTAATAGGTGGCGACCTGCGAGTCCGGATTGTTGGAATTTTGCGCGACGAAAACGCGGTCGAAGCCGGCATCTCCATACGCTTGGGCGATTTGTCCGACGTGCTCGCGGCCCATGCCACTGCCTCGTAAGGGAACCCGGCACCAACACAAAATACGCGACGGGCATGGAGTCCGCGGGAGCCTGTGGTTTCAATGAAGAGATCGCGCTGCTCCGCAAACAGCGCCGCACCGCGGGCACGGCAGGCGTGCTGACATCTGCGCAAACGATGGAGATATGACGCTCGCTCCGAACGCGTTGAGTAATCCTCGTTTGACACCCACTCTTTCGCTATTTACTCAACTTTCATCATCAAAAAAGGGATTTGCGAATAAACGGCTACGCCGGGGCACGAAAGCCGCGCCACATGGCAACGAATTTTTGCATTTTTGAAGCTTCTGCTTACATAAACTGTGAAGCTTCTGCTTACATAAACTGTATGGAGTCATCTTTGACACAGCGACAACTTAAATTGGGTTTGGTTCCGACCGGTGTCGGCGGACCAGGTGAAAGCAACAGATGGCTGGACACCGATATTCCGGCAAATGCCAGCGTCAACATCGAGTGGTATATCAAACTGGCGCAGCAGGCTGAAGCGGCCAAATTCGACCTGATCTTCATCGTCGACAGCCAGTTCATCACCCCGGATTCGCCGCCGCATTATCTCAACCGGCTCGAACCACTCACACTGCTCTCAGCCCTTGCGGTAACAACCCGGCATATTGGGCTCGTCGGCACGCTGACGACCTCCTATAACGACCCTTTCAATATCGCGCGACGGCTTGCATCGCTCGATCTTATCAGCAACGGCCGTGCCGGCTGGAACGTCGTGACCAGCGGTGACGCCAAAACCGCGGGTAATTACAGCAGGGACGACCATTTCGACTACGATACCAGATATGGCAGGGCACATGAATACCTGGAGGTCGTGCGCGGACTCTGGCGATCCTATGAAGATGATGCCTTTCCGCGTGACCGTGCAACCGGCGTATTTCTCGACAAGACCAAGCTCCATGCGCTGCATCACAAAGGCCGTTATTTCTCGGTCGCCGGTCCACTCAACATACAGCGCTCGCCGCAGGGTGAGCCTGTTATATTCCAGGCCGGGGATTCCGATCTTGGCCGCAATCTCGGCGCACAGCTCAGCGACGCCATCTTCACCCATGCGGCGTCCTTCGAGCAGGGGCAGAGTTTTTATGCCGATATCAAGGGCAGGGCGGCGAAAGCCGGGAGAGATCCGGAGCAGTTGCTCATCATGCCGGGCTTCGTGATCTTTATCGGCGATACCGATGAGGAAGCCCGCGAGATAGAAGCGCATTACCGCAGGCTCGATCAGAATTTCGATCAGGCACTGGCTGAATTCGGCCGCCCTTTTGGCTGGCATGATTTCCGCCAATATGAGCTCGATGCGCCATTTCCCGTTGAGGCACTCAACTTCGCGAAAGACAGTTTCTATACGCAGTCGAAGAACATCACCGATCTGGCTGTATCGAAGGGTTTGACATTGCGCCAGACCGTCGAATTGATCAGCAGCGCCAGGAAGACGCCCTTTTCAGGCTCGGCCGAGACTGTCGCCAACGAGATCATCCGATGGTTCGAAGGCCGCGCCTTCGACGGCATGAACGTCCATCTCGGCCATCCCAGCCAGTTTCTGCGCTTTACAAATGAGGTGATACCGCTGCTGCAGAAACGCAACATCGTAAAAACGGAATATGCCGACACCACGCTTCGCGGGAATCTCGGTCTGGCGAAACCGCAAAATCTGAGATCAGGCACGCGCCAAGCCGAGCTGGAAGCGGTCCCTTCCTGAACGGAGAATTCGGGTAAACCGTTCTGGCGGCGAAACACCGCCTTATCTACCCGTCTCACCTCAAACGCGTGAGGCCGGCGCAATCCAACAAAGTATTTGCGCCGGCCTGATATCCTGAAAAGAGCCTTTCAATCTCCCGCACCAAGAAACTCCGGCAGGCGCCACGCTTCAAGCGGCTGGGAATCAACAACGTCATATTTCGCAATTTCAACCAGGCAGGTCTGCGCAGCGCAGCCCTGGGAAAATGATGACGCGCCCACATCGAGCGTCAACACATTGGGATTCCCCCGCGTCTCGCTGCCATCCGCCTGCGGGTCATACCACGCGCCGGTTGCCAGCCGCGCGACACCCGGCATGATCTCCGCCGAGACCACCGCACCTGCCAGGCAGCGGCCGCGATCATTCCAGAGCGCTACGACATCGCCGGTACGGATGCCGCGTGCCTCGGCATCGGCCGGGCTTATATAAACCGGTTCGCGTCCCGTCATCTTGCCGGCCTCGCTGAACGGCGCCGCATCGAGCTGGCTGTGCAAACGCCTTGCTGGCTGATCCGAAAGCAGATGAAACGGAAAGCGCCGCGCCAGTGGGCCGCCGAGCCATTCATGGGGCTCGCGCCATACCGGATAGCCTGGGCAATCGAACTGGCCGTAAGATGCCAGCGTCTCTGAAAAAATTTCGATTTTCCCGGAAGGTGTTGCAAGCGGGTGCCCGTCCGGATTGCGCCGGAATTCCTCCAGCATCACGCCCGGACGTTGATAGCCGGAGAGGTCGATGATTCCGCGTTCCCAGAATTCATCAAAAACAGGCAATTCGATCCCCGCTTTCGCAGCGCGTTCAACTGTGCCGCCATAGATCTTGCGCAGCCAGCCAGAGGCGTTCAGCCCTTCCGTGAAGCGCCCGCCATATCCAAGCTGAGCCGCGATTGCCGCGAAAATGTCATGGTCGTCCCGCGACTCACCTTGCGGTGCCACGACCCTTGGCATCGCCACCAAAAAATCCTCCTTGGTCGCAAAGCCGATATCGTCGCGTTCAAGGGTGATGGTCGCGGGCAGTACGATATCCGCTCGTTTCGCCGTGGCGGTCCAATATTGTTCATGCACGATGATGGACTCTGGCCGTTGCCAGGCCAGGTTCAGCCGGTTCAGATCCTGGTGGTGGTGAAACGGATTGCCGCCGACCCAGTAAACCAGCCGGATGTCGGGATAGAGATGCGTTTTGCCGTCATAGGTAAATGGCGTTCCCGGCTGGAGCAGCAAATCGGCAATGCGGGCGACAGGGATAAAATCCTTTACCGCATTCTGACCCTGAGGAAATGTCGGGCCGCTGAATCTTGCATTGGCGGAGCCCTGTCCGGCCATAGCGCCATAGCCCAGGCCGAAACCACCGCCTGGCAGGCCGATCTGCCCCAGCATCGCCGCCAGCGTCACCAGCATCCAGAACGGTTGTTCGCCATGCGATGCTCGTTGCAGTGCATAGGCGATGTTCAGCATGGTGCGGTTATCGGCCAATTCGAACGCGAGGCGGTGAATGCGCTGACTATCGATCCCGGTAATGCCGGCGGCCCATTCGGGCGTTTTGGCGACGCCGTCCTCCTGTCCCTCCAGATACAGCCGGAACCGCTCGAAACCCACCGTGTAGCGGCTTAGAAACGCGGGATCATGGCGTTGCGCCTGCAGCAGCACATAAGCCAGTGCCAGCATCAGCGCCGTATCCGTATTGGGCCTGATGGGAATCCACTCGACGGGGCCACCGGTGTCCAGGTTATCGTTAACCGGGCTGATATTGATGAAGCGGCATCCCGCTGTTTGCATGCGTCTCAGGGCGTCCCGCACACGATGCCGCCCGGCGCCCCCGCCGATCACCCTCGTGTTCTTTAACGGTATGCCGCCGAACGCTATGAATAGCGTCGTATGTGCCTCCAATACGTCCCAGGAGGTATGGGTTTGAATGATCTCGTCCATGGGTGCCACGATATGCGGCATCAGCGCCCGCCCTGCGCCAAGGCTGTAACTATCGACGCTGCGCACATACCCGCCAAACAGGTTTAGGAAGCGGTGGAGCTGGCCATTGGCATGGTGGAAGCGTCCAGCGCTGGACCAGCCGTAGGAGCCGCCGAAAATCGCCCGGTTGCCATGCTGATCCCGTACGCGGCTAAGCTCCGTCGCGACGAGATCGAGCGCCTGATCCCATCCGACTTCCACAAAGGGCTCATTCCCCCGGCCGGCGGGATCTGCCCGGTGGCCATGCTCAAGAAAAGACCGGCGCACCGCCGGCCGCTGCACACGCAACCGCGCCACCGCGGGGTCAAGCTGGTCCAGGCCGATGGCTGACGGATCGGGATCGGCGGCGAGCGGCTTTAATCTGGGCTGGCCGTCCTCACCCTGATCTATTTCATAAATACCCCAATGCGCCGCGTGGTAACGCAGGCGCGGCGCCGGTGGCTGCGTCATGGGCTGTGCTCGTGTGATGCGTTTAATCGCGATGTTGCCGGCCTGCCGCCCGGCCGCGTTCCATGTTGACCGATCAAGAAGCTCCTCTCCAGCGGCAAATTTTGCCAAGCCATGCGTTTTCAGGAAGCCTGACGGGTAGTGAGTATGGTATTTCCTGTAAAATGTTAAATTATCATTGAACGGTGAGCCACGCTTATACCCCTACGCCCGGCCCGCTTGAGCTTGGGCCAGTTGTATCGCGAACATGGCTCGTCAGCGGCAGGCGACGTCATCCACTCTTTCAGAGCGCGACTCACACCAAGCTATGTCCGGACTGATTGCCTTATACATTGCCTTATACGTAGAACGCCGCACACCCCCCGGTTAAGCGCCTTATTCCCAGGCAGGGCCCGCGTATCGTCATATCCCCGCAGGAAACAATAGTACACGGCATCGAATCATCCGGGTAGCTCCCGCCCATGGAGGTTTTTATGTCTGCATCAGATCCGGTCATTACCAGCGTCCCGCCGCCGCAGCGCAAATTTAATAAATTTGTTGCGAATCCGGTCATCGAGGATTACTCGCTACGCTACGCACCCAAGAGCTTTCGTACCTGGTCGCAATATGCGGTCTTTTCGGCGGCACTTGGCGGCATCGCCTATCTTGCCGACCAGGCCATCGGCGGCTCGCTCGCCGTGGCCTATGGGTTTGAAAATGCGTTCTGGGGCATCATCGCCGCCGCCGTGATCATCTTTCTTACCGGCATCCCCATCGCCTATTACTGCGCCAAGTATAATGTCGATGTCGATCTACTCACGCGCGGCGCCGGTTTCGGCTATCTCGGCTCCACCATCACCTCGGTCATCTACGCCTCGTTCACCTTCATCTTCTTCGCACTTGAAGGCTCGATCATGGCGCAGGCCTTCAATCTGTATTTTGGCATTCCGTTGCCGATTGGCTACGCGCTGGGTTCGCTCATGATCATCCCGCTCGTGGCTTTCGGTATGACGTTGCTTTCAAAACTGCAGGTGTGGACACAGCCAATCTGGCTCACGCTGCTGTTCGCACCGCCGGTCGCCGTGCTGTATATGGACCCGCACGCCATAAACACCTGGTTCCATTTCGCAGGCGCATCGCCGAGCGGTTCAAGCTTCAACCCGCTGCTGTTCGGTGCGGCTGCCGGCATCGCCCTTTCGCTCATCGCACAAATCGGCGAGCAGGCGGATTATCTGCGCTTCATGCCGGACAAGACGGCGAAAAACTCCTTCGGCTGGTGGCTTGCCGTGCTCGGTGCAGGGCCTGGCTGGGTTATCCTGGGCGCCGCCAAGCAGCTTATGGGCTCGTTCTTCGCCTCGCTCGCCTTCAGCCATGGCACGCCGCTCGCCAAATCGAACGAGCCCATCCAGATGTACCACACCGGCTTCACCTATATTTTTGGCGCCGGCATGGTGGCGGTGTCCGTCGCAACATTCTTCGTGATCCTCTCGCAGATCAAGATCAACGTCACCAACGCCTATTCGGGCTCGCTCTCCTGGTCGAACTTCTTCTCGCGCATCTTCCATGCCCATCCTGGCCGCATCGTATACATCTTCTTCAATGTCGGCATCTCGCTCACCATGATGGAGCTGAACATGTTCAGCTTCCTCGGGCATATTCTCGGCTTCTACTCCAACGTCGCCGTCGCCTGGATCGGCGCCGTCACGGCCGACCTCGTCATCAACAAGCCGCTGCTGAAACTCAGCCCGTCTTACGTAGAATTCAAACGCGCGCATCTCTATAATTTCAATCCCGTCGGCTTCGGCGCCATGGCCATCGCCTCGGTCATCTCCGTGCTCGCGTTCTTCAACCTGTTCGGCGCCTATGCGCAGGCCTATTCCGCCTTCATCGCCCTTGGCGTCTCCTTCATTCTCTCGCCCATCATCTGCATCGCCACCAAGGGCAAATACTATATCGCGCGTGAGCCCAGCGCCCATGCCGGTATAACGCATAGCACGCTGAGCTGCGTCTCATGCGGCTACGAGTATGAGCAACTGGACATGGCCAGCTGCCCCTTCCTCAAGGGCAATATCTGCTCGCTCTGCTGCTCGCTCGAAGCAAACTGTGACGACATGTGCAAACGGCCGCACGCCGATCCTGTGCTCTCCTTCGGCACGCCGGCCGACCTTAACCTCTAAAGCTAGGCCGCCGTACTGGCCGGGTGCTCCACCGCACCCGGCCTTTTATGTTTCATTTCACGAAAGGTTCAGAACATGCTGCATGGAGATATTTCGAGCAGTGCCGACACGGTCGGCGTTGCCGTTGTCAATTACAAAATGCCCCGTCTGCACACCAAGGCAGAGGTGCTGGAAAACGCCCATAAAATCGCGGCCATGATCCCCGGCATCAAGCTCGGCCTGCCGGGGCTCGATCTCATCGTCTTCCCCGAATATTCGACGCAAGGCATCATGTACGACCCCGGCGAAATGATGGAAACCGCCGCCGTCATCCCCGGCGCGGAAACGGAAATCTTTGCCGCGGCCTGCAGAAGTGCAAAAGTCTGGGGCGTGTTTTCCCTCACCGGCGAGCGCCATGAGGAACACCCCCATAAAGTCCCCTACAACACCCTCGTCCTCATCAACGACCAGGGTGAGATCGTACAAAAATACCGCAAGATCATGCCCTGGGTGCCGGTCGAAGGCTGGTATCCCGGCGGCTGCACCTATGTGTCGGATGGACCAAAGGGCATGAAAATCAGCCTCATCATCTGCGATGACGGCAATTACCCCGAAATCTGGCGTGACTGCGCAATGAAAGGTGCGGAACTCATCATCCGCTGCCAGGGCTATATGTACCCGGCCAAGGAGCAGCAAATCCTCATGTCCAAAGCCATGGCCTGGTCAAACAACGTCTACGTTGCCGTGGCCAACGCCACCGGATTCGACGGCGTCTATTCCTATTTCGGCCACTCCGCCCTCATCGGCTTCGACGGCCGCACCCTCGGCGAATGCGGCGAAGAGGATTACGGCATTCAATACGCTGCCCTCTCAAAATTCCTCATCCGCGACGCCCGCAAAAATATGCAATCACAAAACCACCTCTACAAACTCCTGCACCGTGGCTACACAGGCATGATCAACTCACGCGAAAACCAGCCCGGCATGGCCATCTGCCCCTTCGACTTCTACCGCGAATGGGTAACCGACCCCGAAGCCACCCGCGCCAAAGTCGAAGCCATCACCCGCACCGCCCCCGGGACAGCCGAATGCCCAATCGACGGAATCCCGACCGAGTGATCAGCCATTGAGGGTTTAAGGAAAAAGGCCAGGGCTCTGCCGTCGTGCGTAGCACGCCTCCGGCGTGACGACCCGCCAAGGGCCGAAGGGCCCTTGGATCCCACCTGGGTCTGAAACAGGGAGGGGGCAATTTATCCTAGTATATGGAAAGCCATATACTAGGATAAATTGCCCCCCTCCCTGTTTCAGGCCCGGGTGGTGGGGGTCTGGGCTTCAGGCCCCAGCGGGGTCGAGGGGCGGAGCCCCCGCCTTTTTCCTTAAACCCTCAATGGCTGATCATCCACGGACGGGACCCGGTGGTGGTCTTCATGGCGGGGCTGTCGGCGGTGCGTTTGGTGGGTTTGCAGCAGCTGCAACTGGGTGGGTGGCGGCCGGTGGCGGCTGTGGTTTGTGGGATGTGGGATGATTTTTCGTTGGCGGCGAAGGCCTTTTTGCGGTCTGAGTTCATGTTCGCGAAATGCGGCGCGGTGAGGAGTGCCCGCGGTGCTGCCGTGCCGCATTCTGGGCAGCCAAGGTCCAGGTCGAAATCGGCCATCGGCATTAATGCGGTGAAGGGGCCGCAGGTGGTGCACATATAATCATAAATTGGCATTATCTGGCCTCACTTATCGGGCGAGAGCGGCAGGTCGACACCGCGGGTGATGAAGCGCGTGGGACCGGCGGCGGTGGGGTTGATATCGAACTCGAAAATCTCGGTCGGCAGATAGAGCGTGGCGCAGGCATTGGGCACATCGACGATGCCGGAGATATGCCCCTGCACGGGGGCGGTGCCGAGGATGGAGTAGGCCTGAGCGCCGGAATAGCCGAATTTGGTAAGGTAGTTGATCGCATTCATACAGGCCTGCTGATAGGCGGTGAACATGTCGAGATAATGCTGCGTGCCGCTGTCATCGACGGAGATACCCTCGAAAATCAGATAATCCTGGTAATTCGGCTTGATCGGGCTGGGTTTGAAGATCGGGTTCTTGATCCCGTATTTCGCCATGCCGCCCTTGATGAGCGAATGGATGCCCAGATGAATGAAGCCCGGCATTTCGATGGCGCCGCAGAAGGTGATTTCTCCATCGCCCTGGCTGAAATGCAGATCGCCGACGGACAGGCCCGCCCCTTTGACATAGACCGGGAAATACACCCTGGCACCGCGCGAAAGATCCTTGATGTCGCAATTGCCGCCATGCTCACGCGGCGGCACGGTGCGCGCCCCCGTGGCGGCCGCGGCATCGCGGGCTTCCCCCTGCATGCGCCCCATATGCGCGGTGGGGGCGAATGGCGGGTTGGCCAGGCCTGGCACACGTGTGGGGTTGGTGGCGATCAGCGCTGCCTCGCGCGTGTTCCACATCTCCAGCATGGCTGGGTCTGGCAGGCAGCCGATGAGGCCGGGGTGGATAAGCCCGGCGAAATTAACCCCAGGTATATGCCGCGAGCTGGTAAACATGCCCTTGATATCCCAGATCGATTTCTGCGCCTGGGGGAAATGATCGGTAAGAAACCCGCCGCCATTTTTTTTCGAGAAGAAACCATTGAAGCCCCATTCATTGCCGGGCAGCACGCCGATATCGAGGAAATCCACAACCAGAAGGTCTCCCGGCTCGGCCCCCTCCACCTCGATGGGGCCGGAGAGATAATGCACGGTGGAGAGGTCGATATCACGAACATCATCGGCGGAATCGTTGTTCTTGATGAAACCGCCGGTCCAGTCGTAGCATTCGAGGATGAAATCATCCCCGGGCTTCACCTTGGCCACCATGGGAATATCGGGATGCCAGCGGTTGTGCAGCATGTCATTACCCAGGGGCGAGCTGGAAAGATCGACTTTGATCAGCGTCTCTGGCACGGGAATCTCCATTGGCTACAGGCTTACGTGGAGGGTAGCCTCCAAATTAGCCCGGCCGAACGGAATACGGTGGAGTGCGTATTCCCCTGCGCGGTTTACCGGCTAACGTGCGTTTAGAAGCCAGATTGGCCGTTTACCTGTTAAAGAAAGCGAGACGCCTCGAACGAATTTTGGGTGAAGGGGTATAATGGCACTTCCACAGCGCATTTCATCGGTCCGCCGCTCGTATAACCAGTTTGTCGCTGACGAGACGATGGAAGATTACGCCCTGCGCTTCACGGCACTGTCGGCGCGCAAGTTTTCCGCACCCAAAATCGCCAACACGGCTTTCGGCGCCACCTCCTTCCTCGCCTTGGAGGCCATTGGCGGCGGCATCACCTTGCAGTACGGCACCGTCAATGCGGTGGCGGCCATCATCGCCGTCGGCCTGCTCATTGCCATCACTGCCGCCCCCATCTCCTATGCGGCAGCTCGCGCCGGGGTTGATATCGATCTGCTCACCCGCGCCGCCGGCTTCGGCTATATCGGCTCGACGATCACCTCGCTTATCTACGCCTCCTTCACCTTCATCTTTTTCGCCATCGAGGCCTCAATTTTTGCCGGCATGTTGGAGCTGGTGTTCAGCGTGCCGCTCTGGCTCGGCTATATACTGAGTGCCGCTGGCATTATTCCACTGGTGGCCTACGGCGTCACCTTCATCAGCCGCTTCCAGGCCTGGACTCAGCCTTTCTGGCTGGTGCTGAATTTTCTGCCCATCATCTACGTAGCCATGCATCCGGCACTGCTGCATGGCTGGCGGCACTTTCCCGGCAACACGGGCCATGCCGGCTTCGCTCTGCTGCCCTTTGGCATCTGCGCCTCGGTCATTGCTTCACTGCTGGCGCAAATCGGCGAGCAGGTCGATTATCTGCGCTTCCTGCCACCACCCACCCCAGGGCGGCGGTGGCGGTGGTGGACGGCGCTGATCCTCGCCGGGCCGGGCTGGGTGATCCCCGGCATGCTCAAGGCCCTGGCCGGCTCGGTTCTCGCAGTGCTGGCGCTGCATGCTGGCTACGGGCTCGAGGCGGGGCGGCCTGCCAATATGTACCGTGTCGCCTATGGGCTGTTCCTACCCGGCCCGCTGGCCCTGGCCGCCGCCGCCGCGCTGGTGGCCGTGGCACAGACCAAAATCAACGTCACCAACGCCTATGCCGGCTCCATCGCCTGGTCGAATTTCTTCTCCCGCCTCACCCATCACCATCCCGGCCGCGTCGTCTGGCTGGTCTTCAACACCGCCTTCGCGCTGCTGCTGATGGAGCTCGACATCTACCGCTCCATTGAGCCGTTACTGTCGTTCTACTCCGTACTGGCCTGCGCCTGGGTTGGGACGATTTTCACGGATCTGGTTCTGGTCAAAGGCTTGCGCCTGGGCCCGCGCAATATCGAGTTCAAGCGCGCGCATCTGTACGACATAAACCCGGTCGGCACGGGTGCCATGGCCGTGGCCACGCTGGTGGGGGCGGCCGCCGTGGCCGGGCTGCTGGGTGCCTATGCCCATGCTTTCGCACCGTTCCTGGCGCTGGCAGCGACCTTCGTCACCGTGCCCGCCATCGCCTGGGCCACCAAGGGGCGCTACTACCTCGCCCGCAAGCCTCGCCGCGCTTGGCAGAGCCAGGGCGAGCGCGCCTGCGGCGTATGCGGCAATGCCTTCGAGCCGCAGGATATCGCCTACTGCCCGGCCTATGCGGCACCCATTTGCTCACTGTGCTGCACGCTGGATTCCCGCTGCCACGACGCCTGCAAGCCGCATGCCCGCTACAGCGCGCAGATCACCACCCTGATGCGGCGCATCCTGCCCGCCGGCCTGCGCTCACGGCTCGACCCAGTGCTGCTGCGTTTCCTCGGCGTGTTCTCACTGGCCGGGCTCCTGCTCGGGTTGATCCTCGCCGGGCTTTACTGGCAGTCAGGCAGCCTGCGCCTGGCACCGGGCGACCTGCTCGCCACCACCCTCTGGCGTGCCTTCATCTGCTTGCTGCTGGTAGCCGGCGTGTTCGCCTGGCTGCAAGTGTTGGCGCGCGAAGCCAGCCGCGCCGCCGAGGAGGAAAGCCGCCGGCAGACGCAGCTCCTCCTCACCGAAATCGACGCGCACCGCCGTACCGATGCCATGCTGGCCCGCGCCCGCGCCGTGGCCGAGGCTGCCAACCTCGCGAAAACCCGCTTCATCGTCAGCGTTAGCCATGAGTTGCGCACACCGCTGAATGCCGTGCTGGGCTATGCCCAATTGCTGGAACAGGACGACTCCATCCCGCCGCACCGGCGCGAGGCCATGCGGATTATCCGCCGCGGCGGCGAACATATGCAGGGGCTCATCGAAGGGTTGATGGATATTTCCAAAATCGAGGCCGGGCGCATCGAGATTGAGCGGCGCGAGGTGCGGCTGATGGATTTTCTGTCCCAGATCGCCGGCATGTTCCGTTTGCAGGCGGCGGCAAAAGGGCTCGACTTCCGATTCGACTATCCCGCCCGGCTGCCCGCCAGCGTGTTTACCGACGAAATCCGTCTGCGCCAGATCCTCATCAACCTGCTCTCCAACGCGCTCAAATTCACCGAAACCGGGCATATATGCTTCACCCTGCGCATTCCCGGCGAGGTGATGGAGTTCGAGGTCAGTGATACCGGCCCGGGCATCGCGCCGGCCAATATCAAACGCATTTTCGAGCCGTTCGAACGTGTCGCCCCGCCGCCCGGCATGGCCCCGGTGCAGGGCATCGGGCTCGGCCTCACCATCACCAAATTGCTGGCGGAGATTCTCGGCGGGCGCATCTCGGTGGAAAGCACGCCAGGGGTTGGCAGCCGGTTCAAGGTGCAGCTGCGCCTGCCTGCGGCCGCCCAGCCGCGCCCGGCCGCCGCCATTCCCAGCCGCATCACCGGTTACGACGGCCCGCGCCGCAGCATCATCGCCGCGGAGGACAATGCATTGCACCGCGCCTTGCTGCGCGACGCGCTCACCCCTGCTGGCTTCACGCTTCTCACCGCACCAGACGGCCCATCCTGCCTGCGTCTGGCGCAAGAGCATGATGCTGATCTCTTCCTGCTCGACATCTCGATGCCGCTGGATAGCGCGCCGGAATTCGACGGGCTTGCCCTGGCCAGGCATTTGCGCACGGGGCGGCATGCGGCCACCCCAATCGTTATCCTCTCGGCCCACGCGCCGGAACTACGCCCGGGTCCGGCCGTGCCTTATGATGCCGTGCTCGCCAAGCCGGTCGATATTTCACTCCTCTTTGAGACCATCGGTCAGTTGCTCCGCCTGCGCTGGCATACCCAAACCAGCACACCGCCTCCTGTGGAGAGTGCCGATGATTTATTGGCCGGGCGCGCCGCGATGCGCCCGCATGTCGCGCAATTGCGCACGCTCGCCGGCATCGGTTTCGTCCGCGGCCTGCAGGAATGCCTGAGCAAGGTCGCCTTGGAAGACCCAGCAGCACGTGAGCTTAGCACCACGCTGCAGGCCCTGGTCGAATCTCTCCGCCTGCCGGAGTTTCTGAAGGCGCTTGAGGAGATTGCCGATGATCCGCCCTGACACAGGACAGCGCGCCACCATTCTGGTCATCGATGACGAGCCGACGATGCTGCGCCTGCTGATCGACATTCTGGAGCCGGCCGGCTTCAACGTGTTGGTGGCCATGCAAGGCGACATGGCGCTGATGCTGCTGGAACAGGTCACGCCGGACGTGATTCTGCTCGACGCGCTGATGCCCGGCCTGGACGGTTTCGAGACCTGCCGCCGCATCAAGCACAACGCCAACCTCGCTCTGGTGCCGGTCATCTTCATGACCGGCCTTACCGATTCCGAAAGTGTGGTGAATGGGCTGCAGGCGGGCGGGGTGGATTATGTGACAAAGCCCGTGGCGCCTGACGAGTTGATCGCGCGCATCCGTGTGCATCTGGCCACTGCGCAGCTGACCCGGAGCGCCCAGCACGCCATGGACGTCTCGGGCCGCCACCTGCTCGCCACCGATGCCGCCGGGCATCTGCGCTGGAGCACGCACCAGGCTTCCCAACTGCTTGGCGGCCTCGCAGCGGGCATGCAATTGCCGCCTGACGTGCGCGACTGGCTGCGCGCAAAGCTGGCACCTAAGCCGCAACATATCGCCGAGACCATCACCTGCCTGATGCCGGAGCCGAGCAAGAAGCAGGTGGAATTCGCCTTGATCGGTCCCCTCGCCGACGGCGAGTTTTTGTTGCGTATTACGGCACATGACCGTAACAACGACATCAGCCGCCTGCAGGAGCGGGGCAAGCTCACCCCCCGCGAGGCCGAGGTGCTGCTCTGGCTCGCGCGCGGTAAATCCAACCGCGACATCGCGCAAATTCTCGAGATCAGCTACCGCACAATCGATAAACACCTGGAACAAATATACCCCAAGCTCGGCGTCGAGACCCGAACCGCGGCCGTTGCCGTGACCATCCGTGCGCTCGAAGGTGGCTAAAGCAGCACGTGGCAACGGTCCATTGGGTAGGACCGTTCAGCGGCCCGCGAATAACCCCTGACTGATGTCGGCGCGGTGACTCGATTTCCGAGAGGCCCTCACGCCAACAGACTACCGCCGGCCACGGTGCCGGGCTAAATTGTCGAGCTAAAAAAGCTTCGAAACTGTGGTAAAATCGTGTAAGGTCCACAATCGAATTCTTTATCCGCCATGCATATGGTTTTACGAAATAAACCGGCCTAAGACGCGCAAGCCGCGCGCTGCGCTAAGATCACCGCGCCCTATGTCTTCGACCAGCCGATCAACGGCAAAAGCTTCCGTGCCTGGGTCGGGCAATGCCTCATACCGACCTTGCGCCAAGCGATATCGTGATCCTCGGCAACCTGCCGAGCCACAAAGGAAAACCCGTTCGCGATGCCATATGCGCCGTCGGTGCAAGGCTGATGTTGCTGCCGGCCTACAGCCCAGACCTCAATCGGAATGTCAACGATCCTCGTCAATTCAGGATATGCGTCATGCTAAAGTCATCACGCTCTAGAAATCCGCTCCCAGGTGATGGTTGAGCGTAAGCGTAAACTAATTTCCGCCTTGCATTGATCCCCTTGATCCTGAATCTTGCGGTTTGATTTTGATGGCGGATGTTTGGTGACCAAGGAAACGTTGGTTGAGAATATGAATGGCTGCGGCCCGGTTACAGGCGAAGACGTCCAATGGCGGCGTCTGGATTACCGTGGGGCGGGGTCTCTGGCGGCAATGACGCGGCCGATAAGGTTCAGGGTTAGCTGCGCCGCCAGCACGGATGTTACACCCGCATGGTCGTAGTCCGGAGCAACCTCAACCACATCGATTCCCACGATCGTGCCTCGTTTGGCAAGGCCCGCCAAAAGCTCCAGCACTTCGTAATAGGCAAACCCTCCATGGCTTGGCGTGCCCGTGCCGGGCGCGATGGAGGGATCAAAGCCATCGATGTCGATGGTGACGTAATAGCGCACGCCAGCCGGGATGCGGTTAAGCAAGGCCTGGATGCCGAGTGCGCGTGCCTGGCGGACGGAGATGATGTCTGAGCCCATGGCGCGCGCATCCTCGTACCCATCCCGCGCGGTGGAGGAGACGTTGCGGATGCCGATCTGTGTCAGCCCGGTGATCCAAGGTTGTTCGGCGGCGCGGCGCATGGGGTTGCCATGGCCGTGGCGGACACCGTGGCGCTCGTCGACGAAATCGAGATGCGCGTCGATCTGCACCAGATGCATCGGCGGCTGTTCTGAAAAAGCACGGATGCAGGGGATGTTGATGGAGTGATCGCCGCCAAGTACGACGGGAAGCGCCCCGGCGGCGAGGATTTTGCGCACACCGGTCTCAATGTTGGCGTGGCTCTTCTCTGTGTCGGTATGCACGATATCGGCATCGCCAATATCGACGATGCGGCAATCCGCCAGGTAGACGGCGTTATCCTCATGATCATAGGCGCCGGCATGGCCGAAGGCGAAAAGTGTGGAGGCCTCGCGTATGGCACGGGGGCCGAAACGCGCGCCGGCGCGCCATTGCGTGCCGCCGTCAAACGGCGCGCCCAGTACGGCGACATCGGCATCGATATGATCCCAGTCCAGCTGGATTGGATATTTGCCGAAGCTGCAGATGCCGACGAAGGGCAGGTTCAGCCGCCCTGTTTCATAGCCATGGGCCATATCAGCTCCTCCCCGCGATCACGCATAGCAATTCAAACATCATGGTCGCACCGGTGAGTGCGGTCAGCCCGGAGGGATCGAAGGGCGGCGATACTTCCACCACATCGGCGCCGATGATGTTGAGACCGGCAAGCGCGCGCAACATGCGCTGCGCCTCGCGTGTGGTGAGCCCGCCGATCTCTGGCGTGCCGGTGCCGACGGCATAGGCGGGGTCCAGGCAGTCGATATCGAAAGTGACATAGGTTGGCAGCGCGCCGGCAATGGCCCGAGCTTCGGCAATGACGTCGGTGATGCCGCGATCCATCACCTCATCCATGGTGATGATGCGAATACCGCAGCCGCGCGCAAAATCCCAATCGGATTCATGGTAATATGTGCCGCGAATGCCGATCTGCACGACGCGTTTGGGATCGAGCAGCCCCTCCTCCACGGCACGGCGAAAGGGCGAGCCATGGGTATAGGGGTTATTGCCAAAATATAGATCATTCGTATCAGAATGAGCATCAAAATGAATAAGGCCAACGGATTCCTTGCGCGCGAGGGCGCGCAGGATGGGTAGCGAGATGAGGTGGTCGCCACCCGCCGTGATGGGCACGGCACCTGCCTGCGCAATGGTGCTGAAGAAGGTTTCAATCTTTTGGAGGGAATCCAGAAGATTGATGGGATTTACGGGGCAATCGCCAAGATCGGCGACGCGCAGCGTATCATACGGCGAGACCCCGTTGGCGTTAATGCGGCGCATCAGGCTGGACTGGTTGCGGATTTCCCGTGGGCCATGGCGCGTGCCGGGGCGGTTGGTGGTGCCGCCGTCAAACGGCACGCCGATAAGGGCGACATCGACCTCCGCCGGGTCGGTGAGCATCGGCAGGCGGAAGAAGCTGGGCGTACCGGCAAAGCGTGGAATAACCGCTGCGTCCTGCGGCTCGAACAATGTCACAGCCCGAACTCCTTTTTTACAGCCTGGGTGATCATCGAGACGTGATCATCCATCAGCCATTGGCCGATTTCCGCGCGTGAGCCGCGCGCATCGGCCAGCACGCCGGACTGGCGCAGGTAACCGGCCGGCGGCGGGTGGATGTCGTAAGACGGAAACGAGGCACGGCCTTCCTGCGGGATTTTGGTCTGGCTCACGAGGTCGGGGCGGAGCAGCAGCATCAGCGAGGTTTCGATAAGGCTGGCGTGTTCCAGCTCGGTGCCGGGGAAGCCCTCGGGGAAGATGCGCTCGAGCGTCTCCTGCTTCACGAAATCCCAGTATTCGAGACGCATGGCGGTGGCATCGGTAATGCCGTCGCGGCGCAGTTCACGCAAAGCGAGATCGAGGCCTTCAACGGCCGGCCAGGCGTTTTCATAATGCCCGTTGACCAGCACGAAACGCCGTGCGCCATGCGCGCCCATGTCGCGGATGATATCGCGCAGCATCAGGCTGAAAGTATTGCCGTCGAGGCTGGTGGTGCCGGGAAAGCTTTGGCCGCCGCCCGAGCGCGGCATGGATTTATAGCCATAGGCCAATGTGGGCGCGACCAGGCCGCCGGTATTGCGTGCCACGGCCTCGCATACGGCGGTAGGGAGAATCACATCCACATTCAACGGCAGATGCGGGCCATGTTGTTCGGTGGCGCCGAGGGGAATAAAGATGATGGCCCCGCCATCAATTTTTGCTTTCCATTCGGGCCAGGTGAGTTCGGCCATGAAGACGCTGTCAACCATTTTTTGCTTCCTTTAGTGCATTGCCGCGCCGCCATCGGCGGAAAAGCATTGACCGGTGATGAAACTTGCCGCCGGGCTGGCGAGAAACAGGATAACCGCGGCCACTTCTTCCGGCCGCCCGATACGCCCGAGCGGGTTGCTGGTTTCCAGTTTTTGCAACGCCGCGGACATGCCCGCGAAATTGAGCAAAGGCGTGTCGATGGGCCCAGGAGCCACCCCATTGACGCGGATATCCGGCCCCAGCTCGCGCGCCCAGGAGCGGGTGAGGCTGAGGATGGCACCTTTGGTGGCGCAATAGCCAGAGGCCCCGGCGCGGCCGAGATAGGCCAGCTCCGAGGCAATGTTGATAATGGCGCCGCCTTTGGCGATATGCGGCAAAGCCGCGGCCGCGACGAGCATCGGCCCGCGCAGATTGATGGCGAACATTTTGTCCAATGCCGCCACATCCAACGCATGCAGTGGCGCATCATATTCCACGCCGGCGCAATTCACCACCGTGTCCAACCCGCCAAGCTGCGCAGCGGCCTTGTTTACAGCGGCGGTAACGGCAGCGGGATCGCAAAGATCAACCTGCACCCAGGCAATTTCCGGCGGGGGCGCCGCAATATCCAGCCCCACGACGGTTGCGCCGGCAGCAATGAAGGCGCGCGCCGCGGCCAGACCGATGCCGCTGGCGGCACCTGTGACAAGAACGCGCATTAATACGGTACCTCGCCGCGATCGGCACCCAAAGTCTGGCCGGTGATGTTGGCGGCATGATCTGAAGCCAGGAACATATACGCCCCTTGCATGTCTTCCGGCCGCATCAGCCCGGGCAAGGCCTGGCCCTGCAATATTTCTTCCAGCAAATCCGTCTCCTCCATATTGCGGCGTGTGGCCATGAGTGAGAGCGAGCGTAACGCAGCGCCGGTTTCGACCCAACCCGGGGCGACGGCGTTGACATTGATGCCGCGTGGGCCAAGCTCTTTCGCCCAGGTTTTGGTGAGGCCAATGATGGCATGTTTGGACGCGACATAGGCGCCGAACAGCGGCTCGCCAACCCGGCCCCAGACCGAGGCTGTGCTGACGATCCGCCCTCCCTGCCTCATGCGCGGTAGCGCCGCACGCGTGACGATATAGGTGCCGGCGATATTGATATCGATGACGCGCCGGAAAACCTCTAGTGTTTCGCTGGAGAGATCGTCAAGCGGTGTGAGGCGCTCCAGCCCGGCATTGTTGATCAGCACATCGACCTGCGGGATTCCGGCAAGCGCCGCCGCTACGGCGGCGGCATCGGTTATATCCGTAACATGGCCCGTGGCACCGATGGCTTTTGCCGCCTCCAGCACCTGCGCATCATCGGCCAACAGATGCAGCGTGGCCCCAGCCGCGGCAAAACCTTGGGCGATGCCATAGCCGATGCCGCGGCTCGCCCCGGTGATGAGCACGGTTTTGCCGGTGAAATTCATGCGCTCTCCTTGGCATGTGCCGCGCGCAGCATATGCAGAATACTGGTACGGAATTTAAAAAATTCGGCACTATCGCGCGTCGCCAGATCGCGCTTCGCGCCCAGCACGGCGGTGACATCGATATCCGCGCGGATCAGCGCCGGGCGGGGCGAGAAGACGATGATGCGGTCGGCCAGGAACACCGCTTCTTCGACGTCATGGGTGACAAAAATAATTGTCTTCCGGTCCTCGGACTGGATGCGGCGCAGCTCGACCTGCAGCTCTTCACGCAATTGCGCATCGAGCGCGCCAAAAGGCTCGTCCATCAGCAGAATTTCCGACCCCGCCGCCAATGTACGGGCGATGGCTACGCGCTGGCGCATACCGCCGGAAATACGGTTGGGAAAACTCTTGGCGAATTCCGCAAGCCCGACCAGGCGCACGTAATGCGCGGCACGCTCGCGTTTTTGCGATTGCAGTATGTCGCGCCGGTATTTCATGCCGAACAGCACATTCTGCTCAACCGTAAGCCAGGGGAAAGACGAATAGGACTGGAACACCATGCCGCGGCGCCGGTCCGGCGGGCCGACCGGCGCGCCCTCGAGCAAGATGTTGCCCGTGGATGGCGTGTCCAGTCCGCCAGCCATGCGCATCAGCGTGGTCTTGCCGCAGCCCGAGGGGCCGAGGAAGGCAACGAACTGGCCACGCGGAATGATGAGGTTGAACGGCTGCTCCACCACGGCAAGTTCACCGAATTTTTTGGTGACGGAGGCGAATTGAAGATAAGGGACAGGCTGCATAGCTCAGAGATACCGGAACATGAAGCGATGTAGCGCGCGCAAAGCCTGGTCGCTGAGCAGGCCGATCAACCCGATAACCAGCACCCCGGCCATGACCTGGTCGGTAGCCATATAGCGCCGGGCCGTCCAGATAACGAAACCGAGGCCATTCGAGGCGGCGACGATTTCCGCGATGATGAGATAAGTCCAGCACCAGCCCAAAGTGATGCGCAAATTATCCACGAGCGACGGTGCCATAGCACGCAGCGCCACGCTGGTGAGCGCCTGGTAGGGACGGGCACCGATGGTATAGGCTGTTTCGAAATATTCCTGCGGCACGCGCTTCATATCCTCCGCCACCAATAACACCAGTTGAAAAAACGTACCCAGCCAAAGGAGAAAAATCTTCGTCTCCTCGCCAATGCCGAACCAGATAATGGCCAGCGGCACCAGCGCCGGCACGGGCAGGTAGCGCACGAAGTCGATCAACGGCTCGAAGGCGGCGCCGATGATGCGGTAGCTGCTCATCAATATGCCAAGCGGCACCGCCATGATCGCCGAAAGCAGAAAAGCGGCCCAGACGCGGGCGATGGAAATGCCCGCATCGGTCAGCAGCCCATTCTGCGTGACCATGATCCACAACGCCTGCAGCACCGCCCAGGGAGAGGGGAGGAAGATGGGCTCGATCCAGCCCAGCATCGGGGCCGCCGCCCATATGCCGATGGCGGCAAGTGCCGTCAGCAAACCCGCAAAAAACTTAATTTTACGGCTCAATTGTCCGCGAAATACGAACAACCTGGCAAGCGACGGCGTGGTCGCCATGATTTACTTCAGATCACTGGCGGAAAGGGTCGAAACAACCGAGCTGTCGATGGAATTAGCGGCGTCTAGTTTGTGGTCCGCCGCGCCATTTTCCAGGTTCAGCCCCATCAGCGTGTCGAACACATTGTACAGTGTGCCCGGCTTGCCCGGTGCGCCGATCATGCCCTGGGTATCCGCAAGGCTGGTATAGGTCAAAGTGCCGTCGATGCTGGCTTTGAAATCGGCCGGGGAAAGGTCGTAATGCGGGGCGGCGAGTTTGATGAAACCGGCCGGATCGGTATTGTAATAGGCTACGGCTTTATAGATGCCTTCGAGAAATTCGCGGTATTTCTGCGGATTAGCCTTCAGATCATCGGCGCGCACGATGATGACATCCGTGATATAGCCCGGATATTGCGCCGATGAGACGATCTCGCTCGGGTGGCGTGCCGCATCCACTTTCAGTGCCTGGCTCATATAGGGCTCGTAGCTGACCACGGCGGAGACTGACGGATCGGCGAAGACGGCGATCGTATCGGCCGTGGCAATCTCTTTTAACTTAACATCTTTCAGAGTCAGCCCGGCCTTTTTAAGGTCCAGCTGCAGCAGTAGCCGGCCGGGGATGTTGAGCTCGGAGGCGACGATCTTGCCCTTGAGGTCAGCCACGGATTTTATGTCGCCGGCGGCAATCACGCCGTCACCACCTAGTGATTCGTCAATTGTGCCGATGATGATGCCAGGCGTGTTTTCATCGCGCGGCCGGCCTTGGTACTCACCGGCCGTGCGCAAATCCATTTCGATATCACCACGCGCCATGGCGGCCATGACATCGGCGCGTTCATCGTCGAATTTGATATCGACCTTGATGCCCATGGCTTTGAAATAGCCAAGGTCTTCGGCCACGAAGATCGGCGCATAGCCCGACCAGGTGGGGCAGAGAATGCGGATGGTGTTGTCGGCCATGGCCGGAGCCGTGGTCAGCAGCGTGGCGGTGAGGGCGCAGGGGAGCAGGCTTGAGAATTTCATGAGTCCGACCCTTGTCAGTGAGGATGATGACGTTACGGGCTCACGCTACCAAGGTGATACATGCATAAAAATAAGAATTTTTGCGTAAATCCATCGAGATTTATCAATGTGAAGGTATGTCGCCCTCCAAAGCCAGTATTTCCCAGCCCGCGCCGTCCAGATGCAGCACCCCTTCCTCGGCAAATTTGACGGTGAGTACGGCCTTCTCACGAAACGGCAGAGTCGAACGGGTAATCCGCCAGACGTCGTCCGCAATGCGTCCCTGCGAGATTTCGCAGTCCAGCAGCGCCTGAGCTTCCGCCAGCGTGGCGGTTGCGGCCACAGCCTCGGCCAAATTGGCGCCTTTAACGGCCTGAGCGGGCCGCCGGCCTCGCGCCATCAGGAAATCATCCCCCAGCCTGATCAACATACCCATCCGCCCCTCACTGTCGCAGAGCTGTGCCGCGGCGCATGGCAGGCGGGGCAAGGCCTCGTCGCGGTGCCAATGCTCACGGTAATCCTTATAGCGCCCGGTTTCGACCAGAATGCCGTTCTCCCAGAACAACCGCCCGGCGTCCGGCCCGGCGGGGGGCTGAAAATCCAGCAGGCGGACCCATTCTACAAATTCATCCTCCTGGCGCAGCACGCCGGCAAAGCCCTGTTGCGTGGCCAGCCAGCCGCAATCCGAGGCGGTGAGATCAGCCAGGGCTGTTACATGGGAAAAATCCGGGCGGCCGGCGGGCTGGCGCAGATCGATATAGAGCGAAGGACCCTGGGCCCAGGCGACAGCGGTGGTCTCGTCCCGGCTGCCATCCGGCTGCACCTTTAGTGAACGAGTCCAGATGCCACCCAGCGTCGATATATTTATAATTTCCACGGATAAGGCCCCATTCACTTTAGCTTAAATTGATATATTCTACCGATATGCGCCGCCTAGACAATATCGATCTGCGCCTGCTTCGCGTCTTTGTGACATTGACCGAGGCCGGAAGTTTCGCCGGGGCACAGATCGCGCTCAACCTCTCGCAATCCACCCTCAGCACGCATATTGCGGCATTGGAGCGCAGCTTGGGCGCGCCTGTTTGCCTGCGCGGCCGGCGCGGCTTCCGCCTCACCCCGTTCGGCGAGGCGACGCTTGCGGCCGCGCGACAGCTGTTTGCGGATATCGACATGTTCCAGAAACGCGTTGGCCGCTCCAGCGACAGGCTGGTAGGCCGGCTTGGCATCGGCATTGTCGATGGGGTGGTGAGCAGCCCGGAACTGGGGCTGCAGGGCCCGCTGCGCAAGGTCATCCAGGCCGCCCCCGACGTGTTTGTGGATCTGCGGCTCGGCAACCCGCACGAGCTGGAGCAATGGGTCACGGAAGGGCATCGCGATGTGGTCATCGGCCCGTTCGCGCAGCATGGCCCGGGGGTGGTGTATGTGCCGCTGCACCGCGAGGCGCATGCGCTGTATTGCGGTATGCTGCACCCGCTTTTTGCCGTGGAAACACCCAGCACGGCGGATATCGAGGCCTCGCTGTTTTCGGTACGCGGCTATCGCCAATTGGAGGATCTGTACCGCGTCAACCACCCGCGCGCGAGTGCCAATGTCATCCATATGGAGGCGCAGACGATGCTGATCCTTTCAGGCCAATATATCGGCTTTCTGCCGCGGCATATTGGCGACGGCTACGTCCGCCAAGGGCAGATGCGCGCGTTAAAACCGCAGACGTACCAATTTTTCTCGCAGCATTACGCCGCCTACCGGCGGGCCGACCGCGAGCAGCCGCTGATAAAACTGTTCATCGCCGAATTGCGCCGTCATCTGAGTGCCACGCAGGAAGGCTAGACCGGTATGCCTCGCCCCTGCAGCTGACGCCTGATCTCGCGCAGAAACAGCAAGGCCGGTGCGGTAACATCGCGCTCCGGCTTGGAGATGAGGTACAGCAGATAATTGGGCAGAATGGCGCGCGGCAGCAGCGGCCAGAATTGCGCCTGCGCCGCCCTGCCTTGCACCAGAACGGTCGGCAGAAAGCCGATACCGACACCGGCGCCAATCAGCCGCATCGCCTCGTCCAAATGGTCGGAGGTGCCGGCGGGACGCTCACCCAGCCGGTAGCGCAGCCGGTAACGTTGCACCTCTTCAGGCTCATCCAGCCCCGTCAGCACAAAGCGCTCCGGGGCCAGCAAAGCGGGATCGGTGACATGCCGGCCGAATAAAGGATGCGCGGTGCTGCAGTAAATCTGCTGATATTCGCGCACCAGGGCCTCGTAGTGCAAATCGGCGCGGGGGGCGGCGTCGAATGCAATGCACAGCTCCGCGCGGTCGCGCAGCAGCGCGTCCAGCACATTGCGTTGCGGGGCGATGCCAAGGCGCAGGCGCACGCGCGGGTGGCGCCGGCTCATCACCGCCAAGGCCGTATCTAACTCGGGTGAGACCACGCCGGAGACGGCCTCAATCGTCAGCACGCCCTCGACCTCGCCCAACGCCACGGCCAAAGCCGCGGGCAGGTTTCGCACCGCGCCGCGCAGCTCCTCGGCCAGACTGGCCACAACCTGGCCCGCCGGCGTCAGCTCCACCCCGCGCGAGGTGCGCAGGCAGAGAGTCACGCCGAGATTTTCCTCCAGCCGTTTCAGCGCCAGGCTGACGGAGGGCTGTTGCAGGTTGAGCCGCTTCGCCGCGCCGCCGATGCTGCCGGCACGGGTGATCTCATGGAAGATTTTGAGCAGGTTGAGGTCGAGACGCCGCAACATCTCGCCTGAGTCGGGCTGGGGCTGGGGCGATTTCATACCTGAGCCTAGCGCGCAGACATAGATTTCATCAATGGCTTTGATAGAAAAATACCCTCTACACCCCCGGTGTGCTTTAGGCCTAGCCAGTATGGCGACCCCAAGTTCAAGGAGCCTGCCCATGCCCGAAGACCTCGCCCTGCTGACCGCAGACATTGCGGCCACCGCCGCCTTGCCGTTGACCCAGGCACAGCTTCTGCCGCGCAGCGCCTATACCAGCGAGGCATTTTTCGCTGTGGAGGAAGCGCAAATCTTTCGTGCCGGCTGGCTCTGCATCGCTCATGTCTCGGAGCTGCCCCAACCCGGTGATTATCTGACCATCGACATCATCAACGAGCCGCTCGTCATCACCCGTGGCAAGGACGGCGCAATCCATGTGCTCTCCCGCATCTGCGCCCATCGCGCGATGGATATTTTGCCGGGCGAAACAGGTGCGCCGCGCAGGGGCAATGCCGCGATGCTGGTCTGCCCCTATCACGCCTGGAGCTACGGACTGAACGGCGGCCTGCGCGGCTGCCCGCATATGCAGAATGCCGCGAATTTCAACAAATCCGACTGGCCGCTCACAGCCTTGCGCAGCGAAATCTGGAACGGCTTTGTCTTCATCAATTTCGACGGCACGGCAGCACCGGTGGCGGAGCATTACGCCGATCTGGATGCGCTGCTGGCACCTTGGCAGATCGCGGAAATGAGCGTCGCCATCAACATGGAATGGGAATGCGCATTCAACTGGAAAATCATGGTGGAGAATTGGATGGAATCCTATCACCATATCGGCGCGCATAGCACCACGCTGAACCCCATCATGCCCGGGCAGAATACATGGATCGAAGCGGAGCACCCGCATTTTATCCATGCGCATCTGCCCTATACCGAGGCGCTACAGGCGGAGGTCGCGGCAACCCAGGCGCGCGGCGAGGCCATGCCGGGATTTCTGCCGATTACCGGGCTGGCCGGGCAGCAGCAAAAGGAATGGGGGCTATTCGTGGGCTATCCCTGCTTCATGTTCCTCACCATGCCAGACCGGCTCCTCTGGTACCGGCTCCTGCCCAGCGGCGCGCAACGCTGCCGTTTACAGACCATCACCTTGGTGAGCCCGGAGACCCTGGCCTCACCTGATTTCCCCGCCATGGTCGAAGCCGAAACCCCGCTGCTGCGGGATTTCCACTTAGAAGACATGGAGATGAATACCGGTGTGCAGAAAGGCCTGGGCTCACGCTATGCTGTGCGCGGCCGGCTCAGCCATCTGGAAGAGCCGGTCTGGCTGATCCAGCGCTACCTGGCAGCGCGGCTGCAGGGTGGCAAGCCCCCGATGACTGGTCCGCTTCATACGTAGTCAATGCGGTGATTTGAGACGGGCGGTTGCGTCCACATCAAGACCTCTGGTGCCGGGGGCCGATACGGATTAGACAAAAGTCTGACTTCGCCGCGCCCTGAACAACACCCGGTCGAGCCGGGATCCCGAAGAAATATCAAGCTCATGCTGGCGGTTGTGCAACGTGGACTTCAAGTTGCCGGTCGCGTTTTCATCGTGCTAGCGAGGGCCTTCATGCGGGTTATCACCCTCTCCGCGCGCTTCATCATCCTCCCAGTCCCTCAAGTGCCGATGGACGGCCTCCATCTAGTTCTATATCGCAAGAAATGACGCTTTGTTCTCAGCTCAGGCGATAAAATGAAAAAAACTACTCCCGATCAGGGCCGGCCTCGTGCTTGTTAGGGGTGCAGCTTGCGCCAGCTCCGTCCCTCGATATAATTGCCCTCATGCTGAGAACTATGAATGCGCTGTTTCGACTTGTCGGCGTCGCCATCGTCTTATCAGTTGCAAGCTTGGACTGTACCAAGGCGAACACTAGTACGAAAGTGTTGATTTGCAACGATCCAGCGCTTTTGGCGCTCGATAGTAAGCTTGGCGAGGCCTACGAGGGCACGCTGGCAGTGGTTGCCCCCTCAAGTAAGCACGCTTTGATAAACGAGCAACGCAACTGGCTTCGTTATACTCGGGCTTTATGTCAGAACACGGCTTGCCTGCAACAGACCTATAGTTTGCGCATTGCGGCGTTGGCGAGGAACGAACGCTATATTGTCAGCCAAACCTCCTGCGAGACCCCGAGCGGTAGCACGGCCTGCCAATCTGTTGTGCGTGATCGTGATCCCAATATTCGGATCACGTCTTTTAACCAGGCACTCATTGCGCAAAAAACACCGGGAAAGATTGTTGGCTGTACGGAACTTCTGGAACTCCCCGTAGGCTATGCGAACAGCAACGATAGCTATGGCGGATATTGTATCCTCGAGGAGGGGAGCAAGAGAACGGCCGTCAAGATATGCAATGACGATCTGTTCGGGCGTTTCGCCATGCAGCCAGTTGCACCAGACGACGAATCGGAGAAAGATTCGATCGATTTCACGTCGAGCGAATGCTTTGGAGGTTGAAAGATGCGGAGGCCCCAAATGAAGTACATCACGTCCATGGCGCTCATTCTTGGCGTCGTCTTAACGTTCGGCGCCGGCACCTTGGCAGCTACGGCTCAGCCAGCTCAACCGCAACCGGGCGTAACCTCGGCAGTTCGAGCGGAGGCTCGTACCACACTGTTGCATGCCATCAAGCCGGGCATGGGTTTCGTGGCGTTCAGGCGCGTCGTGCTGGCCCAGGGCTGGAGACCAATTGCCCATAGTCCGCCTTGCCTCGGCCAGATCGATGAAGCGCTCTGCGTCCAACTCCCTGAAGTGTTCGACACATCGTCGGGGCCGGTCGAGTATAATGAGATGAGCTATCGCAATCTGAAGAGCGGCGAGCGCCTCCATGTGATTGTCACAGGAGACATCTCCGCTTGGGGTGCCCCGGATGCAGTGACAGAATTATCCGTGGATAGTTGGGACTTTGGCGGAAGCGACGAAAATTAGAGCGGAAGTTCGCCGCATAAACAACGCCCAATAAACAAGGCCCATCGTCCCGAAAACAGTACCGGTTTGCCGGGTCAAACAATTATCGCTAAATTGGTGGCTATGACGAATATCAAGAACCGTAGAGAACGGCTGCAGGAGATTTGGGCAGATACGCCTTGGGAGGATGTCGCCGCCTTTATTGGTCCCAATGCTGAGAGGTTTCGTCCAGTCTGGGAAAAGCAACGGGGGATGATCCTCAAAAAAGGACACGGCCTTACTTGGAGCTTTAGCTGGCCCACCTTTTTTCTTTCATATGTTTGGTTCTTTTACCGCAAGCAATGGCTCATCGGCGGGATGCTTATTGTTCTGCCGGTCGTTTTGATATTCCTTTTTCCGACAGCAACGGGAGGGCTTGGTGGCTTAGCTATCGTCATCGCCATGATGGCGAAGTGCCTCTATCTTCAAGACGCACTTCCTAGAATCGCTAAAATGAGGGCAACGGAGACTGAGGGCGGCGCGCGGCAGGCAGCACTTGCAAGGTCTGGGGGCACTTCAAAGCTGGCCGCGATCATCAGTGGTGTATTTTACGCCGTTTCGATCCTGGCCGTGATCCTGTCAGTGACTCGATCGGATGGTTTCGACCAGAACTAATGGTAATCTTCTACCAATGAAACAGTTCTAATTCCCAATCCGAAAACTTTATTTCCACAATTTCGTGTTCCACAAATTATCGGTGGAATCCAATGATTGTGTGAAATTGTCCAACTCACCCCGCAGAATAACCGATGTTAGGCCAGGATAGCCGAAAAATTCGTTGGCATAAAGATCCTCGCCTTTGCCGCTGCTGCCGTCCATTGAGAAAAACACACTGCCGGAATTCTGAAATTCCATCATTTTCTGGTACGGCACTTTTGCCATCTGCTCGGCATTGAATGTATCAATGTAATAATACACGTAGACCAGCTCTTCGTTGGGGGAGATCGTCATGTCGATGCGGTAGTCATATTTTCCTTGGAGATCGAAATAGAAATGGGCCTTATTGGGGCTGTAGGTGGTGGTATAGCCCATATTTGTCACCAGCGTGTTCAGCGTATCCAGGGCTTTGGCCTGCGCCGGAGTCGGTCCATCTGCCATGGCGGCCGGAGTGCTGGCGGCCAGAAAAATCAGTGCTGCCAAAATGCGGTCTTTGAACATGCGCGCCTCTCTATTCGGTTGAGATGGTATTTTAAACTTGTAACATTTTCAATAGATTAGGTCGACTATCTATGACCACGCTATGACCCGGGCGTGGAACCATTTTTTTCCGGCAAAGTCGAAAACTTAAAGATCGAAGGGTAAGTTGTTTGCGTAAGAGAGCTGTTTATTTTGTGGTGTTCGTGAGAAGTTAAAAGGTTGCATACGAAATATATGTTAAAATGCTTCCCCGCGTCTGGCAATCGTATTTAGGTCTGGCGTACTTAGGCCTGTGTCTCGCCCGGGCGGGTGTGCGGCGCCGGGATATGCAGGCTGAGCGGCTGCTGGTTACGCATGGCGGACCTCGCTGCTGGACGGATTTCTTGTATTCCAGCAGCATAGCGCTATGGCCCGGCAGCGCGGCAACTGTGTTTTTGGCAGTTCAGTCCTCCGGCTTTTGCCGGCCGCTATAACTCCCGTTTCAATGCCATGCCGGCCAATGCCTTGGCGTCGAGAATCTCGTCGATATCAGCGTCGGGCAAGACTGTTTTGGCCAGCTCCCGGATTGTGCTGCCCGTGGCCAGCGCTGTCTTCGCCAGGGCCGCGGCGCGTTCGTATCCAATATACGGCACCAATGCCGTCAGTGTCGCCGTGCTGACTTCCAGGTGTTTGAGGCAATTCTCCGGATTAGCCTGGATGCCTTGGACGCATAATTTCGAGAGCGTGTTCACGGCATTTGTCAGAAGGGAAATACTGTCGAGCGTATTATGGGCGATCAAAGGCTCGAAGGCGTTGAGCTGTAACTGACCGCCTTCCGCGGCGAGGGTAATCGCGAGGTCATGGCCGATGACCTGAAAACAGACGAGATTGACCATCTCCGGGATAACGGGATTGACCTTGCCCGGCATGATCGAGGAACCTGGCTGGCGGGAAGGTAGGGAGATTTCTGCGAGGCCGCCGCGTGGGCCGGATGACAGCAGGCGAAGATCGTTGGAGATTTTCGAGAGCTTTGTCGCGATACGTTTCAGCACGGCTGAAAACATAACAAACGCCCCCATATCCCAGCTGGCCTGCAGCAGATTGCCTGACTGGGTAAAGGGTACGCCGCTAAGTGCCGCTAGTTCTGCAATAGCAATTGGCCCATAGGTGGGGTCCGCATTAATCCGCGTACCGATGGCGGTGCCGCCCAGATTTACGTCTGTCAGCAGCTCCACGGCATCGACCAGCCGCGCTATATCCTCGCGGATTGTCGTGGCAAATGCGCTGAATTCCTGACCCAAGGTCATAGGCACCGCATCCTGCATTTCCGTCCGGCCCAATTTTACAATGTCGTAAAATTCACCAGCTTTGGCCTCGAAAGCCGAAGCCAGACCGTCCAGCGCTTCGGAGAGCGATCTCTGTGCCAGGATGATGGCCACACGGACGGCGGTGGGATAGGTGTCATTGGTGGATTGGCTGAGGTTCACGTGATCGTTGGGGTGAATATATTCGAATTCCCCGATTTTATGTCCGCTCAGCTCCAGTGCACGATTTGCCAGCACTTCGTTGAAGTTCATATTGGTCGAGGTGCCGGCGCCACCCTGCATCACATCCACGGGGAACTGGTCGTGCAGTCTGCCGGCCAGGATTTCCTGGGCGGCCTGTTCGATGGCACTACCGATGGCCGGGTCGAGTTTCTGCAGCTTCACATTCGCCCGCGCGGTGGCAATTTTCACCATGGCAAAGCCGCGCAGCAAATGTTCATGGTGTGAAATGGGGATGCCGGAGATCGGGAAATTCGTCATCGCCCGCGCGGTTTGTGCGCTGTAGTAGACGGCGTCGGGTACTTCTATCTCGCCGATCGAATCATGCTCATACCGCATCTTGGATTATCTCCCCATGCTATTGGGTGAGTATGCCAGAGTTTCCCCCCGGCGGGGAGGGGAGATCACCGGGCCGGGGTATTGATCCGCTAATAGGCACGCTCGCCTATGACATTTCCCGGCGGAAGTGCTGCAAAGCGGACCTTCTAGCGGCCGCGCCCGTCAGGCCGCAGATCATCGCGTCCGCTAGACCGAGAGCAGGTGCAGCGGCCGTAGCGTGACGGTTGATGTTACATTGATGACCACGCCCGCGCGCCGCGCCCTGAACTGCGGCAGCACGGCCTGCGTCATCGCCATCGTGCCGAAGGTGTTGGTCTCGAAAACCTCTCGGACCAGGCCAACGCAACGACATCACCCAGGCCCACGAATTGATCGAGGGCTTCGAACCCGAAGCTGTCATAGCGACAAAGGATACGGCGCTGATTATCTGCGTGAGGCCGTGCTCGCCATCCTTTCCTCCTCACCGTAATGCCACGACCTTGGCATCGGGCTGGACAATTCCCAGCGTACCGAAGCCTGCGCGCAGGCTATCGCCAATGTAGGTGGGGCAGAGATGGGCGTAGTGCTTGGCGCAGATCACCTCGCTATTGCCAAGCCCGGCGGCGATTACGGTCATTGGCACACCGGCCATGGCGAGGCGCGAGGCATAGGTGTGGTGCAGGATGTGGAGTTTATGGCGGGCGCGATCGATGCGTTCTTGCAGGCTTCGAGCAGCGGGCGGGTCTGATGCGACTTGCCCCAAGGCTCGCCGTCGGCCCGAGTGAGGATCAGTGTGTCACCGGGCTTTCCCGTCATCAGTCTCTTGAAATGCGTCGTGCCCTCGTCGGTGAGATACGCTGTCCGCGGCTTTGAACCCTTGGCCTGACGGATAACCCCCTGGTCAGACAGACGGACGGACGATCTTGACGACAAACTCTAGGAAGACAACTCGGTCGCGCAGTTGCCGCCGGTCGTAGGGCACCATCGGCGAATAGGTGTTTGACCCAAGGCCAGCGCTGGCTCAAAGCCTGCAAGACCGCCTGGGCTTCCGTACTGTCGGCAATGGCACCTGTGGTAAGGTTCACCATCCGCAGGTGACATTGCACTGGCATGATCTCAACGGTCCGTCATCGAAAATCCAATGGGCAGGGTGAGCGTAATCAGCGTGCCAGGGATGCTTGGCGGGGGTGGGGGCAACGGGCTTGCATCGTGCACTGTCTGCAATGCGGCGGCGTCCAGCACCTCGTGGCCGGAGCTGCCGGTCAAGGTAACGGAAACGAGGCTGCCGTCCCGCCGGATGGTGAAGCTCAGCATGGTTTTGCCTTCCCACTCGTGCTGCAAAGCCGGCGTTGGGTAGGTCTTAAACTGTTCGATATGGGCCATCACATGCGCCAGCCAATCCTGCCGAACAGCGCCGGAGGGCGGCGCCGCTGCCGCATGCGCGGCTGGCGCAGTAGTAACGGGGGAGGCCATGGCGGAAGGAGGGGTATTGGGAGCCGGCGGGATAGGCTGCTTGGCTGGTAGCGGTACGATCTTGCGCAGGGTTTGGTGGATCACGCGCAAATGCGGTTTTACCGGGGGAGGTGGAAGATTGGCTGGCGCCGCTGCCGCTGGCGGCACCTTCGGCAGCGCCACCGGCGTTGGTTTCTGCATCGCCACTGGCGGGGCAGGGGTGGGCGAGGTTAGTGCGGGCGCCGGTGGTGCCAGATCGATCAGCACTGCCGGGGGCGCTATTGCGGCGCCGGGCGGCGGACGCTTCCAGACCAGCAGCAGCGACAGATGCAGCAGCAGGACGGCACCGAGGCAGACCGCCCAGAGGATGGCGCGCGGCGCGCGCGGCTCCCGCAATGCGGACTGGCTGGTCATGGCGTGGTATCCTGCGCCGCGACCAGGCCGATTTTCAGATAGCCGGCCTGGCGCAGCTGCTCCATCGTCGCCATAAGCATCCCGTAAGGAACATTGCGGTCGGCCCGCATGAAGATACGCTGCCCGTGATCGCCGCCGGTTTCGGCGTCCAACTGCGGAACCAGCGCGCCCGGCTGCACGGCCTCGTCGCTGAGCGAAATCGATCCGTTGCTCTGCAGGGTGATGAAGACTGGCTTGTCCGGCCGGGGCGGCGATTGCAGGCCGGAAACAGGGAGCTGCACCGGCACGTCCACCGTCGCCAGAGGTGCTGCGACCATGAAGATGATGAGTAGCACGAGCATGACATCGATGAACGGGGTCACGTTGATCTCATGCGCCTCCGTGAGGCCGTCGCCCTCGTCGAGATGGATTGTCATGATGCTACTCCGCTGCCAGACGGCCCCTTTCGGGGTACACCGGGGGTGCTTTGTCCAGGATGCGGGCAGTATGGCGCAGCACGATCTCGCCAAGGTCGCCGAGGCCATGGCGATAGGCGGCGATCCAGCGGACCAGAATATTGTAGCTCACGACAGCCGGGATCGCCACGACCAGGCCGGCGGCGGTGGCCAGCAGTGCCTCCGCAATGCCGGGGGCGACGACGGCGAGATTGGTTGTGTGCAGCCGGGCGATGCCGACGAAGCTGTTCATAATACCCCAGACGGTACCGAACAGACCGACAAAGGGGCTGGTGGCGCCGATGGTCGCCAATATGCCGGTGCCGCGCTGCGCCTGACGGGCGAAGCGCATCTCCAGCCGGTGTAGCCTGCTGGCGAGGCGGTCTTTGGTACCGTCAGGCGTGGCACCTGTGGAAGCGGCCAGCTCGGCGTGTACGGCCGCGCGCATGGTCAGCAGCGGGTGTGGCATCCCCTGTTCGCTGTCCGGCGCGTCGGCTTCCGCCATTGCCACACCCTGGCGAATTTTGCGATTGGCGTGGATCAGCTCGATGGCCTTGCCGAGTAGAAATGTCCAGGTCACGACCGAGGCGGCGCCGAGCAACGCCAGGACCGCTTGCACCACCCAGCTTGCATGGCTGATCATGCCGCGCACTGAAAGATCCGCCGGCGGCGTGTTGTCTTCCGTAGCGGGCAGGCTGGGCACCGTATCCGGCGCGGCGGCGGCAGGTGCTGCGGGCAAAGCGGGTTGCGGCGCAGGTGAGGTCACGGCCGGGGGGGCGGGTTGCGCCACGGCTGCGGGGGTTGTGGCTTGAGCCGAGGCTGCGCCGGCCATGACGATGGCAAGTGTTAGCCCGAGTGCCAGGGAGCGATGAGGAAGCAGGCGGTTCATGCGGATGTCTCCATTTTGGACGGGATGGTGGCTGCGATCGGGGGCGTGTGTAGGCGCTGTTGGCGCCGGCGCTGCCAGCGCAGGAGCCACAGCAGGCTGCCGGTGATCCCGAGCAAGGGCAGTGAGATGCCCATTATGAAGGAGATGAGCTTCCAGACTGGGCCGCCGATCTCAGCACCGTGCAGTTGGCGCATGAAAGTCAGCACCGCCGCATTCTGGCGCTGGTTGTTGAGGATCGTCACCCCGCCGCCTTTGAGCGCGAGTTGCAGCATCCCGCTGCTTACCCCCGGCGCCGGCCGCAGCGCTGCCATGGCGGTGCCGCTTTGGCCCTGAAACCGCAGAGAGATCAGCGCCGCCCCGTTGCCGGCGGCTTCGGCCTGGGTGGCCAGCGTAGCAAGGCCAGGGCCGGCTTTACCGGCTGGGCGAGAATGGCCTTGGCCAGCGTCAGCCCGCGGCGGTGCTGCATGCTGCGCCAAATGCAGCGGCGGCAGGCCGAACAGCGCGCGGGCCTGGTTGGGAAAACTCATCGACACGCCGCTGACGGCCTGAAAGGCCAGAGGCAGGAGCAGCCAGACGGCAACCACGGCATGCAACTCCCGCAACAGGCGGGTGCCGCGCACTTTGCGGGGCAAGGCGAGCCCGGCGAGGCGGCGGCCGGGCGGCGGCAGCCACAGCACGGCGCCGGTGAGCGTCATAAGCAACAGGCAGATGCCAAGCGTGCCGACGAGGTTCCGGCCAAACGGCAGGAGTAGCGACTCATGCAGGCCGTGCACGAGGCGGTAGAAGGCGCCCGGATACTGTTCGTGGCCCAGCACGGCTTCGTCAGCCGGGTCGATCCACAGCCGGAGCGTGGCGCGCTGGCTGGCCGCCGGCGCGAAATCGACTGCCGCCGGCACCAGGCCGGAGGCCGCTTGATAGGCGACCGGCGTCAGGCCAGGTGTTGCCTGCGCCGCCGCGTTGATGAGCGGGGCCGCAAGCGTGGCGGCGGCGGGGGCGGCAAGCTTTGGCGCATGCCATTGATCGACCGTGGGCGCCGCGACCAGAAAGGCGCCCGTTGCGCCTTGCAGCATCATCGGCAAAGCAATGGCGAGGCCGAACCAGCGGTGTAGGCGGCGGAAGAGGGGTTTCATAGCTCGGCCCATTGCCGCAGCAGATTATGATAAACACCCGTGATGCTTACCGTTGCCGCATGGTCCGGCACGTCCCGCGTCAATTGTTGGAGCGCAGTGTCGAGTTGGAAAAGCAGGCTACGCTGCCCGTCGTCACGTATCATGCTTTGAATCCAGAAAAAGGAAGAGATTCGTGTGCCGCGTGTTACCGGTTCGACACGGTGCAGGCTGGTGGCGGGATACAGCACCATGTCTCCCGCCGGCAGCTTCACACTATGGCTGCCATAGCTGTCCTCGACCACCAGCTCGCCGCCATCGTAATCATCTTTCTCCGTAATGAATAAAGTGGCCGAGAGATCGGTACGAAGCCGTTGCGATGTGCCGGCGGCACCGCGGATTGCGTTGTCGACATGGATGCCGAAGGCGCTGCCTTCACCATAGCGGTTGAACAGCGGCGGAAAAACCCGCAGCGGCAGCGCCCCCATGGTGAAAAGCGGGGCGCGGGCAAGCGCCTGCAGGATCAACTCACCCTGCGCCCGCGCCACCGGATGCGTCTCCGGCAACTGCATGTTGCTTTTCGCCCGTGCGGACTGGAAGCCGGCGGTTACCCTTCCGTCCACCCAGGGGGCTGCCTCGAGCGCCGCCCGCATAATATGCAGGGACGGCGCATCGAGTACGCTCGGTATCCGTAACAACATCGTTCAGAAGCTGGCAGCGAGTTCGAACGTCGCCGAGCGGGACGGGCCGAGGATGACGTGATACGGATGCAGCTCGTCATAATAATACGTATTGGTGACATTCTGGATGTTCACCTGCGCGTTGAGGTGCTTGTTGATCGGGTATTTCGCCATCAACTGCGCCGTGACGTAGCCTGGTGCGCGCTCGATGAAAGTGGCGCCGGCGAGCGGGGCGCTGCTGGCCGCCCGGCTGGACACCCAGTTGGCGCCGCCGCCGATCTGCAGATCGTGCAGCCCGGCCGGCATCGGCAGCTGATAGGTGGTGAAGACGGAGAGCATGTCCTTCGGCGCGTTGGCGGGGGCGTGGCCGACCTCCAACTTGTTCGGCGAGGAGACAACGATCCCGTCATTATAGTCAAAACCGCCGAAGACGTTCCAGCGCGGTGTGACATTGCCGGAAATGCTCACCTGGTAGCCCCTGATGCGGTAGTTGCCGGCGAGGATGTCGGTGGTCGGGTCCGCGGGATTGCTCTCGCGCACATTCGCCATTTCGAGCTGATAGACCGAGCCGGTGAGCGACAAAGCGTTGTGGAGCAGGTTCCACTTGGTGCCGAGCTCATAGATCGTGGTGGATTCCGGCGCCACGGATGCGGTGGCGACACTCAGGCTCAACCCCTCGGCGGAGGGATCGAAGGATGTACCGTAGTCGAAATAGATACTGCCGTTGTCGGTCGGCTTGACGACGATCGCGCCGCGCCAGCTTGGCAGGTCGTCGTCGCGGTCGATTGTCGAGACGGTTGGGGAGATCGCTCTGAATTTTGAACTGTAGGAGTCCCAGCGCCAGCCGCCGATCAGGTCAACATAGCGGCCAAGGCTGAGCGTATCGACCGCGAAGGGTGCCACATCGTTCACCACGGTCTTGGTGACGGTTGTGGTCAAAGGCGACAAAGTGAAGGGGATGGGGGCTGGGTTGAACAGGCTTGTCGTCGTTTTTGTATAGGAATAACGTGTCGGGTCCGAACCCTGGCGCGAAACCTCAGCACCGCCGACCAGCGTGTTGTGGACGAAGCCTGAGCCGAAGCTCCAGGTGCCGTAGAACTGATCGTCGAGCAGCGTCTCGGTGCTTTTGAGCGAGATCGCACTGCGCGAGACCACGACCGAGGATAATGGGATGCTAGGGTTCAACACATCCGTGCCTGCGCCCTGGGCAAGGATCTGCGGCTCCACCACACGCAGCGCGCGCTGGTAGTTGCCGTAGCGGAACTGGTTTGTCACTGTAAAATTATCGCTGAAATCATGCTCGAACTTTATGGTGGCGATATTGACGTTGGTGCGGAAGTAATCTTTGTCCGGGTAGCCGTAGAACGTATCATGGGCCACCGGCGCTGGGCTGCCGTTGATCCAGGGAATGCCGTAATCGGGCGTGTCGTTGGATTGCAGGTGGTAGTAGTCGATGGTGAGGCGGGTCGGCGTACCGATGCCGAAGGCAAGTTCCGGGGCGACGCCAAGGCGGCGGTTATGGGCTGCATCACGCCCCGGCACGCCGTTGGTATTGGCCATCACATTGAGGCGGAACGCGGCGTTTGGCACACCCTCGATGGGGCGGCCGAGGTCCGCGGTGACGCGGTAGAGCCCATCGGTGCCGAGCGAGACCTCGGCCTCGGAGACCGGGGTGAGCTGCGGCTGCTTCGACACCTGGTTGACGACGCCGCCGGTTGAACCGCGGCCGAAAAGAACGGAGTTCGGCCCCTCCAGCACCTCAAGCTGCTCCAGATTGAAGGGGTCGCGGTAGTAGCTGCCGAAATCCAGCATGCCGTCGAGATAGAAATCGTCCTGCGCGTTGAAGCCGCGAATCGAGAGGTTGTCGCCCTGCTGGCCGCCTTCTCCGGCCGCCAGGCTAACGCCCGGCACGTTGCGCAGCGCGTCGCGCATGGTCGTCGCGTTCTGGTCCTGCAGGAGCTGCTTTGACACCTCGATCATGGTCTGCGGCGTGTTCACCAGCGAGGAGGTAAGCTTGCCGAGCGATGGTGTGGTGATGTTGTAGCCGCTGCCTTGTGTGCCCTGGACGTTGAGGGTGGGGAGCGTTTCCGCATCGTCGCCGCCCGCATTGCTGGTGCTGGCTTGTGCGAGCGCCGGCTTTGCGCCGAGTGCGACGAAGAAACCGACAGCGGTGCTGGCAAGCAGACCGGCGGAAGGTGCTGTGAAACGAGACATGTAAAACCCCTTGTTGCGAATAATTCTAGTTTGCATTAACAGCGGTCCCACGGGACGGCAAGTATATTTCAGTGAAATAATTGGTGGAGGCTGGAAAATGTGGTGGGCCGCGAATCAGCGCCGGATTCGGCGCAAATACTCAATCTCCGATTTGCGTTGGGGCAACACGCGCGTGCTTGAGCAGCTGCTGGCTGAAAGCCCGGAGACAGCTTTCGCCTGCCTCGAATCCGCGGCGAGACACGGCCTGCCGGAAGCACAGACGGGGCTTGGCCAGTGCCTGCTGGACGGCCAAGGCTGTGCCGCCGACCAGGAGCTGGCTGTTACATGGTTCGAAGCCGCGGCGCGCAGCGGCTACGCACCGGCTATGAACATGCTGGGCCGGTGCCGCGAACGGGGCTGGGGCTGCGCCGTAGACGTGACGGAGGCGGCAATCTGGTACCGGCGCGCGGCGGAGCAAGGGCTGGACTGGGGGCAATACAACCTCGGCAATGCGCTGCTGCGGGGCCGCGGGCTGCCGCATGACCGGAAGGCGGCGTATCGGTGCTTCTGCGCTGCGGCGGCGCAGGGACATGCGAAGTCGATGAACCTGGTCGGCCGGTTCCTGGAGGAAGGCTGGGAGATGCCGTGCAATCCGGCGGCAGCGGCCGAATGGTATCAGAAGGCGGCGGCGGGCGGCGATTACCGCGGCAGCTATAACTGGGGCAGTTGGCTCGCGCAGCGTGGCCAGACAGCGCAGGCAGCGGCGCAATTCGCAGCCGCCGCGGCGGTGGCTTCGCCGGATTTATTGAAGGTAATGGCGGAGACGCTGAAGGATCGCCCGGACTTCGCCCCGGCGGCGGCGCTGGCGCGGCACAGGCTGGCGGCCGCTTCGGCGCCGGCTGCATCCTGGCGAGGTGCCGCGCTGATACGCCGGCTCGGAACCTGGCTCAATCACATGGGCCGGCGCGCCAAACAGGAGGTTGGAACCGAACGCGCCTAGATAATGGCCACGCGGCGGTGGAAATGGGTTCAGTCAGAATGGAAGAGAGCAGAACCGGCGCCCTTCGTCGTCGGTTGAGATCGACAGTTTACAGGCGGCTAGGGCGGGCACCGGATCATTCAACGCCATAATGGTTGAGCAGGGAGGCGGCTCCGGGCCCGCCGTCATAGCCACGGCGACGTGAAGTGTGGCTGGCCGGCCGCCGCCGCCGAGGACCGTGCGTATCCGCATGGTCCAGGTATGGCTGCGCTGGCCTGGTCGGCAGCGGCGGCCAGGCGTGGGGCGAGTTGGTCGATGGTAGACGTGTCGGAGGCGTGAGCGCGGGCGACGGCGTCTGTCTGGATGTGGAAGGTGTCGGTGATTTCGGGCTGGGTGTCCTCGCTCGCCTCGTAGATTTCGGTTAGGCCGCCGATGCAAAGGGTCAGCGCGTGCACCTGACCGGCCAGGTAATATCCTTTTATTATGGCGGCAGCCGCCTGGACTATAGCGGTCTGCGCCGCCTCAAGTTCGGCGCCTGTGGGCCTCCCGCCTTGGGCTGGGTGCTATGATACCTTTTTCCACGAAAAATAGGTAAAACCGGAAAACAGAGCCAACTATAGTGATTCACATTAACAACATTACGTGCTAATATTTGCCACCTTGTGGGGGCGAAAGATGAGCTACAGCGTTGATTTACGTGAGCGTGTTGTTGGCTATGTGCGTGGCGGCGGCGGCCCGACGGAAGCGGCGCGATTGTTCCAGGTCAGCCGGACGACCCTTCATCGCTGGCTTGGTGCGCCGGATTTGCGCCCGAAACCTGCCAAGGAGCGCAGGCGCAAGTTGGATAAGGCGGCGCTTGCGGTTCATGTGCGAGATTTTCCGGACGCGTTGTTGCGAGAGCGGGCCGCACATTTTGGCGTGACGATCAACGCGATTTGGGTTGCACTGAAGAAATTGGCCATCACCAAAAAAAACGACCCGGTATTCTGAAAGTCGTTGCGAAGAACGAATCACATTCCTGCGCCAATTGCGCGCTTGGGCCGCCGAGCACGGTTGGAAAAACGTCGTTTATTTTGATGAGAGTGGTTTCCAAGCCAGTGTTCACCGGCCGCATGGCTGGGCCCCACGGGGCAACAGGGTCTTTGGTAAAATCACCGGCAACAACCATAAACGAACCAATCTCATCATGGCGCAACGAGGCAAAGATTGGATCGCGCCCATGTTGTTCGAGACAAGCTGCACCCACCTGACGGTGACAACATGGATGAAGGAGATGCTGTTGCCCACGCTCAGGCCGCAAAGCCTTGTCGTCATGGATAATGCCCCCTTCCATAACAAGCCCAAAATCGCCGAAATGCTTGCCGAGCATGGTCACCGCCTGCTGCCGCCGCCCAGGTACTCGCCTGATTTCAACCCAATCGAAAAGGCTTTCGCCATCCTCAAACGACAGAGAATCTTCTCCGGAAAATCCGTGGACGAGTTAATATCGTCACATTCTTAATGTGATTCACTATAGTAGGACATCGAAATCATTATGCGTATTTTTACGCGTAAATATTTTACGAGACGCCAAGCCGGCGCATTTGTGACCACTTTTTACATGTATCCCGGACCTAACCACTGCCCGTTTTTCGCCTCAGCGCATCACGAATGGATCGGGCAATGGCGTGTCGGATGTATTGATCCAGATGGATTTGGTGCGGGTGTAGTCTAGGATCGATTCGATGCCGCCTTCGCGGCCCAGCCCGCTTTCCTTGAAGCCGCCGAACGGCACCAGAGGCGAGATCACCCGGTAGGTGTTCACCCACACCACCCCGGCATGGATGGCACGGGACAGGCGATGCGCGCGGGCGAGGTCGCGCGTGAAGACGCCGCTGGCCAGGCCGAATTTACTGTCATTGGCCAGAACGAGTGCATCTTCCTCGGTGTCGAATGCCATCACGCTCAGCACCGGCGCGAAGAATTCCTCGCGCAGGCACGGCGTATCGGGCTTCGCGCAGAGCAGGATGGTGGGGCGAAGATAGAAACCTTCGGGATGCTCCGCCGGCACGGTGCCGCCAGTGATCAACTCCGCCCCTTCGGCCAGGCTGCTGGCGATGAGATCCAGCGCGCGGTCGCGTTGGCGGGCGGTGGCCAGAGGGCCCATCTGCGTATCCGGGCTGGCAGGATCGCCGATGCGGATCATCTCGGCCCGCGCCTTCAACCGTTCCAGCAGGGGCGTCAGCAGCGGGCGCTGCACCAGCAGCCGCGAACCGGCCACACAACTCTGCCCGCTGGCCGCGAAGATGCCGGCGATAACGGCGTTGCAGACATTCTCGATATCAGCATCGGCGAAGGCCAGAACAGGAGATTTTCCACCCAGCTCAAGCGTGGTGGCGGCGAGGTTGGCAGCACTGTTGCGCAGGATCTGCCGTGCCGTCTCCGGCCCGCCGGTGAAGGCGATACGTGCCACCAACGGATGGCTGGTGAGCGCCTGGCCGCATTCCACCCCAGTGCCGGTGATGATGTTGACCACCCCTGGCGGAAACCCGGCCTCATGCACGATGCGGGCAAATTCCAGGAGCGGCGCGGCACCGTCCTCGGCGGCCTTCAGTACCACCGTGCAGCCTGCCGCCAAGGCCGGGCCCAGCTTTACCGCGGCCAGGAACAGCTGCGAGTTCCAGGGGACCATGGCGGCAACCACACCAACCGGCTCACGGCGCAGCGTCACCTCCATGTCCGGCTTGTCCACCGGCACATACAAGCCCATCAGCTTGTCGGCGAGCCCACCGTAATAGCGGTAATATTCGGCGATATAGGCGATCTGGCCGCCGGTCTCGCGGATGATCTTGCCGGTGTCACGCGTTTCCAAAGCAGCCAAACTTGGTGCTGCCGCGGCCAGCAGATCGCCCAGCCGGTACAAAAGCCGCCCGCGTGCCGTGGCGGTGAGCCCGGCCCAGGCCGGGTGGCGCAATGCCGTAGCGGCAGCGCGCACGGCGCGGTCCACATCTTGTGCCGAGGCGGCGGGCATCAGCGCCCAGGGTTCGCCCGTGGCGGGGTCGAGGCTGGCAAAATATTCAGCCGCATCCTCGAACGCCCCACCGATATAGTGCTGGAATTTCTGCAGTTCAGGCATAATGCGGCGCCTTCTCCGGCTGCTTCTGGAAATGCGGCATCACCTGCTCGATGAAGCGCGTCAGCGACGCCTGCTTGCGCACGAAGCTCATGCCGCTGTCGATCCACAGGCTGAACTGGTCATAGCCCATCGCTTCATAGGATTGCAGCCGCGCCACCACCGCAGCCGCCGTACCGATGACGAGATTCTGCCGTATCGCACCGGGTGCATATTGCGGCATCGCAGCCAGCTCCTCGGGTGTCAGTCCCTGCATCATGCCCCTGGTCACGGTTTTTTTATTCTGGAACCAGGCGCCGAAGTAGCAATAGAACCGGCTCAGCTCCTCCGCACCTTGTGCTGCATCCGCCTCATCCGCGGCGACGTAGCAATGCTGCAGCAGCATGATCTGCGGGCGTTGTCTTTGCGGATTGGCCGCGCAGGCGGCATTGAAGCGCTGCATGAGGCTTTCCACCTCGCCATCGCCACTGGCCAGCGGCGTTACCTGCACGTTGCAGCCCGTACGCACAGCGAACTCATGCGAGTTCGGGTCGCGCGCCGCCACCCATATCGGCGGGCCGTTTTTCTGCAGCGGCTGCGGTACGGCGCTGGTTTTTGGAAATTGCCAGTATTCGCCGCAATGTTCGTAATCGCCCGCGAGCAATTTCTGCACTGCGGGCACCAGCTCGCGCATACGCAAGCCCGCCTCAGCCGGGGTCAGTCCGGGATGCAGCCGCTCATATTCGAAGCTGTAGGCGCCGCGGGCGATGCCCAGCTCCAGCCGGCCGCCGGTGATGATATCCGTCATCGCCGTTTCGCCGGCGAGCTTGATTGGGTGCCAGAAGGGCGCGATCACCGAGCTGGTGCCGAGACGGATCGTCCTGGTCTTTGCCGCCAGATAGGCGATCTGGATGAAGGGGTTGGGGGCGATGGTGAATTCCATGCCGTGATGCTCGCCGATCCAGGCCGCTGTCATGCCGCCCTTCTCGGCCAGCACAACCAGGGCCTCAAGCTCGCCGAGCAGCGCGCTGTGGCTTTGTTCCGGGTCCAGGCGTTCCATATGCACAAACAGCGAGAATTTCATCAGCGTGCCTCCGGCGTGGCGCTATTGCGCAGCTTGCAACAACGCGGTTTCAGCGAAAAAACGGGCGAGAACGCCGTTCACCAGCCCCGCTGCGGCCAGGCTCATCATGTGGCGCTGGCCGACCAATGCCAAGGCCCGGCCGCGCGGCGCCGCCGCGGCCATGCGTTGGGACATATCGGGGGAGGAGTTTTCATCCTCCTCACCGGTGAGGAACAGAGCCGGCATGGCCAGCCTCTCCAGCCGCCCCAAATGAGCGGCATCGGCCCGGGAGAACAGGTCATAGGCGCGGGCATAGCCGACAGGATCGACAATCGCGAGGGACGCGCCAACCCAGGCGGCGGTTTCCAGCAGCGCCGGTGGCACCGGCGCGCCGAACCAGCGGTCGATCGCGGCTTGACGCCAGGCCAGCGCCTGTGTGCCGGTCTCCAGTGCCGCGGCGCGGGCTTGCACCGCCTCGCGCTGCGCCGGGCTGCGGCAGTAGACCGCGTTCATCGGCACCAAAGCATTTACGCGCCCGGGATGCGCCAAAGCGAAATCCAGCGCGATCAGCGCCCCCATGGAATGGCCGGCAAGGCAAACCGATTGCAGGCCCAGCCCATCCAGCAAGGCGAGCAACTGGGCTGTATAGTCGGCGAGGCTGGGGTGTTCCGGCGGCAGCGGGCTGCCGCCATGGCCCAGAGTGTCATAGGCGATCACATCCCATTGCGGGGCAAAGGCCGCCATCTGCGGTGCCCAGAAACCTCCATGCATGCCGACACCATGGATCAGCACCAAAGCGGGGCCTTGCCCGGCCCGGCAATAGCCCGTGCCACCGAACTGGCCGAGATGAAACCCCTTAGCCATGCCCATCGCCCAACTCGGCCAGGTCCTTGTAACGGTCACCGATGCGGTGGTGCGGCCGCCCGCCGATGGAGGCGCCCAGCGCCACCACGATCTCGTCCGGGGCGGGGGCATCGTCGATGCTGAACTGCACGGTGAGGTAATGCGAGCGCATGCCCTCGTCATGCTTGTGCATCAGCGGGATATGGATGGCGGCCCCCGGCCCGCCGCGCGTGTTGGTGAAGGCGAGATAGGATTTTGCCCCCACTGCGCTGCGGTAATGATTGCCGAAGCGCAGGGTATGGATGAGCGCGGAGGCATGCTCGACTTCGCCGGCGCTGCCCACCACGGCGGATTTGCCGTAGCCTTCCACCGCAGCGCCGGAGCCGGCCAGGCGCAGGATTTCAGCGGTGAGCAGCTCGCCCAGCTGCGGCGCGATGGTGCGGATCTCGGGTGACAGATCTTCGACGAAGCCGCGCCCGGCCCAGGGGTTGGCGAGCACAGCGGCGGCGGCGAACAGCTTGAGAGGGACCGGCGCGGGTCGCCCGCCTTCGATGCGGATATCTTCGGTATAGGTGACGAGTTTACGCAGCGAGAGCATCATGGCGAATCTCTTTCATCTTATGGTATACCATAAGATTGACAGTAAAGCCCTGTAAAGAGGAAACTGTCCCGACTATCGTTTTTTATGGCCCGGTATAGACTGGGCCAGAGGGAGTAGGTTTTCACAATGCCAGATACCCAAGCTGAGCCAGATACCCAGACTGACACGCTGCTGGTTGACCGCACCGCCAAGACATTGCGGCTGTTGGCGCTGGAAAAAATGCGCGAGGCGATTCTGACGATGAAGTTCCGCCCCGGTGAGCGGCTGGTGGAGCGAGCTTTATGCGAGCGGCTGGGGGTGAGCCGCAGCGTGGTGCGCGAGGTGCTTCGGCATCTGGAATCCGAGGGGCTGGTCGAGACCGTCCCGGGGCATGGCCCTGCCGTGGCAGCACCCGAACCCGCGAAAATCACGCAGATTTATGAGCTGCGTTCGATGCTGGAGGCGCTGGCGGCGCGCCATTGCGCGGCGCGGGCCACGCCCGCGGATTTGAATGCCCTGCGCGCAGCGCTTGAGCGAGTGCGCGCCGGCTATGCCAGCGCCGACCCTTTCGCCGTGCTGGCCGCCACCGCCAGTTTCTATGAGGCGATGTTCCGCGCCGCGGGCCGTGCCGTGGCCTGGGAACTGCTGGTCTCGCTGAACGGGCGCATCACCCATTTGCGGGCGCGTACCATTTCCACCGCCGGGCGGGACAAGCACGGCATGGCCGAGATGCAGGCAATACTGGACGCTATTGAGGTGCGCGATCCGGATGCGGCCGAAGCGGCGTCCGTCCGGCATCTGCAGAACGCCCTGCGCCTGGCGCTGGCGCAGACACAGCCGTAAGCCGCTGCCACGGCGCATAAAATTTGGGCACGGACGCCTGGTTTTCCTGCGAAAGTCGCGGTGATGGGCGCGTGATGTGGGCATATGACGCTAAATAAGGCAAATGAGCGATTTCCCTCTTTACAGGGTGCTTACGACAATCATATGGTATACCATATGATAAAGCGGGAGTCCGCATCCGATGTTTTACGAGCTGCGCAGCTATCGTCTGAAGACCGGCACGGTGCCGCTCTATCTCAAACTGGTGGAAGAGGAGGGCATCGCCATCCAGAGCGCGTATCTGGGCGGGCTGGCCGGGTATTTCGCCACCGAGATCGGGCCGCTGAACGAGATCGTGCATATCTGGGCCTATACCAGCCTGGATGAACGCGAGCGCCGCCGGGCCGCGCTGATGCGTGATGCACGCTGGCTGGCCTTTCTGCCCAAAATTCAGGCCTTGATCGAGACGATGGAGACGAAGATCCTACGTCCCGCGCCGTTCTCGCCACTGCCTGGCCATCCGGTCAACAAGGAGATCTGACAATGCGGCATAGCTTGGGGTTAGGTATATGTCTGGCGTTGGGTACCGCTTTATCGGCCCAGGCGCAGAACAGCATGGTGTTCACGAGCTGGGGAGGCACCACCCAGGCGGCGCAGCAGAAGGATTGGGCAAAGCCGTTCTCCAAAACAACCGGCATCACCGTGGTGCAGGACGGGCCGACCGACTACGGCAAGTTCACGGCCATGGTGCAGAGCGGAAATGTGTCATGGGATGTGGTGGATGTGGAATATGATTTCGCCGTGCGCGCGGGAGAGGATGGGCTGCTGACGCCGCTCAGCCTTACCCCGGCCCAGGCGGCGCAGATCGACCCGCGTTTCCTCACCAAATATGCCGCCGGGTCCTTCTACTATGCCTTCGTCATCGCCCATGACAAGAATGCCTTCCATGGCGCGACACCGCAATCCATGGCGGATCTGTTCGACCTCAAGACATTCCCCGGCAAGCGCTGCTTCTATAAATGGTCAGCCGCCGGCGTGCTGGAGGCAGCCCTGCTGGCCGACGGCGTGGCACCGGACAAGCTCTATCCGCTCGACCTCGACCGCGCTTTCAGGAAACTCGACAGCATCAAAAAGAATATTGTGTGGTGGAGCACCGGCGCGCAATCTCAGCAGGAGCTGGCCTCCGGCCAGTGCCCGATAAGCCTGATGTGGAATGGCCGCGTGCAGGCGCTGGAGGACACAGCTATGCCGGTGGCGATGAGCTGGGATGAGGATCTGACCACCGGCGATATGCTGGTAATCCCGAAAAATGCCCCGCACGAAGCGGCGGCGCAGGCGTTCATCGCCTATGCCACCAGCGCCGGGGCACAGGCAAAATTCGCCAGCGATACCGGCTACGCCCCGGTGAATACCGGCGCCGCCACGTTGATGACCGCTGCCGCATTGGCGAATCTGCCCAATGCTCATGCGCAGTCGCATATCGACCTCGACATGGGATATTGGGCCGCGCATCGTGACGAGATCGCTGACCGCTGGTACGCATGGCAGACCAAATGACGCTCGCCGGGGTGGTGCAGCCCGCCCCGGCCAGCCTACCCCGCTGGCGCTCACGGGGGTTTGCCCCGGCGCTGCCGGTGCTGGCGTTTCTGCTGCTCTGCTTCGCTTTGCCAGTTATCGTCCTGCTGCTGCGCTCCGTGCTGGAGCCACATTTCGGTCTGCAGAACTACACCGCCCTGCTGGCCACCAGCACCTATGCCAATGTGCTGGAAAACACCTTCCTGATCGCCGGCCTTGTCACCGTCATCACCACGCTGGCCGGCCTGCCACTGGCCTGGTTCGTGGCGGTGGCGCCCGGCTGGCTCGGGCGTCTGACATTCGGGGTCGTCATTCTTTCCATGTGGACCAACCTGCTGGCCCGCACCTATGCCTGGATGGTGCTGCTGCAGGATAACGGGCCCATCAATAATTTCCTGATCTGGACGGGGCTGATCCAAACCCCCCGGCCGCTTTACGGCAGCATGGCGGGGGTGGTGATCGGCATGGTGTATATCATGCTACCGTTCATGGTCATCTCGCTGCGCGGGCCGCTGGCGGCGCTGGACCCGGCAATGTTCCAGGCCGCCTCGCTCTGCGGCGCCTCGCGGCTGCAGGCTTTTACGCGCGTGTTTCTGCCGTTACTGCTGCCGGGGCTGGCAGCCGGCGCGCTGATCATCTTCGTCATGTCGCTCGGCTATTACATCACCCCCTCGCTGCTCGGCGGGGCGCAGGACATGATGCTGGCGGAGCTGATCGCCCAGCAGGTGCAGACGCTGCTGAACTGGGGCCTGGCTGGTGCCGCTGCCTTCGTGCTGCTGGTACTTACCCTGGCGCTTTACACCGTGCAGGCGCGCTATCTGGCGCCGCACGGGCGGAACAGGGGCTGAGCCATGTTGCTGGATTTCTCACAGCTTGGCAGTTGGCGCTGGGTGCTCTGCACGCTGGCCAGCATCGCCATGGTGTTTCTACTGGCGCCCTTGCTGCTGCTGGTGGCACTCTCCTTCGATGCCTCGCAATGGCTGCAATTCCCACCCCCGGGCTGGACGTTGCAATGGTATCAGGAGGTGTTCGCCGATCCTGACTGGCTCAGCTCCTTCCTCACCAGTGTCGAGCTGGGCGCGGCCGTCACGCTGGCCTCCGTGCTGCTCGGGCTGCTGGGCGGCTTCGCTTTGGCGCGGGGCAGCTTTCCGGGGCGCGAACTGCTGCGCGGTTTTTTCCTCACGCCGATGATCATGCCGTCCATCGTGCTGGGCATCGCACTTTATGCCGCTTTCCTGCGGCTGCATCTCGCGGGCAGTTTCCTCGGTTTCGTGCTGGCGCATCTGGTGCTGGCCTTGCCGTTTTCCATCACCGCCATCACCAGCGCGCTGGAACAGACCGACAAATCCCTGGAGGATGCCGCGATGCTCTGCGGCGCGTCGCTCTGGGAGGCACGCATCCGCGTCATCCTCCCCGCCATAAGGCATGGTATTTTCACCGCCGCGGTCTTCTCCTTTCTGACATCATGGGATGAGGTGGTGGTGGCCATTTTCATGGCGAGCCCGACCCTGCAGACATTGCCTTTGCGCATGCTGGGCGAGCTACGGCAGAATCTCTCGCCGGATATCGCCGTCGTCTCGACCTTGCTCGTGCTCGGCACGGTCATCCTCATGGGAATTGCGGCCCTCTTCAACAAGGATTCAAAACGATGAGCGGCGCGTATCTTGAGCTGCGCAATCTGCGCAAGAGTTTCGGGGATTTCGTCGCCATCGACGATATCTCGATACAGATTCAGCAAGGTGAATTCATCACTTTTCTCGGCCCCTCCGGCTCGGGCAAGAGCACCACGCTCTATGCCATTGCCGGCTTCATCGACCCCACACATGGCGATGTGCTGTTGAATGGCCGCAGCTTGCGCGGCGTGGCACCGAATCATCGTGATATCGGCATGGTGTTCCAGCGCTACACCTTGTTCCCGCATCTCACCGTGGCGGAGAATGTGGCGTTTCCGTTGCGCGTACGGCGCCGCCCGAAAGCCGAGATCGCGGCGAAGGTGGCCGCGATGCTCGACCTCGTGCATCTGGCACCGATGCGCGAGCGCAAACCCGCCCAGCTTTCCGGCGGGCAGCAGCAGCGCGTGGCCTTGGCGCGCGCTTTGGCCTACGATCCGCAGATTTTGCTGATGGACGAGCCGCTTTCGGCGCTCGACAAAAAGCTGCGAGAGGAAATCCAGACCGAGATCAAGCGCATCCATGTCGAGACAGGTGTCACGATTATCTATGTGACACATGACCAGGAGGAGGCGCTGCGCCTGTCGGACCGTATCGTGCTGTTCAACCATGGCGGTATCGAGCAGATCGGCACGGGCCCGGATCTGTATGACCGCCCGGCCAGCGCCTTCACCGCTGGCTTCATCGGCAACTCCAACCTCATCGACATCACGCTGAAGCAAGGTATGGCGCATCTACCCGACGGTACGGCCTTGCACGGCCCAGCCTTGAACGACCATGACGCCGCGCGGGAAGGTGCTGGGCGGCTGATGCTGCGCCCCGAGCATCTCTACCTGGCGCCGGAAGGCATCCAGGCCAGGGTGACCGATAGCGTCTATCTGGGCGACGTCACCGCCTATAATGTGCGTACAGGCTGGGACCAGGAACTGACAGTACGGATGCCCCGGCGGGAGAACAGCCTCTCCGCCCGGCCAGGCGATATGGTTTATCTCGGATTTGCGCCGGCGAATGCTTATTTGATACCTGAATAGCCGGCTTTACCCTGGACGGTCGGGCTTTACGGGCAGCCTGATCTTCCGAAAGCACGGCCTGATTTCGATGTCGCACCATGGCGCACCCTGCTGGGCTAGGCCCAGCCTCCATTAGAGCGGTATGATTTTACTCGGAGTCGGATTTTGCCTTGCCTCGACGCGGTGTGATTTGGTTCAGCATTTTTGCTGGTGGAGGAGGCCGGCATGGATGGCACGAGCATATTCGATGGACCTTCGGGAACGTG